>CBEVTG010000139.1:0-5644 GCA_965552745.1 uncultured bacterium | reverse complement strand
TTGGAATTGGGAACCATGGTTTAGGGGGGGGGCTCGATGATGCCGAAGCAAATGACGCATTCGACACAGTTGAAATGCTAAAGATCCTAAGAATCTGGAAATTCAGCAAGCAAGAGGTTGACGACTGGTTTGCCGAGTATCAGCGTCCTCTCGAGTCCACCAAAGCACCGCCTGGACGGCCCCGCATAACTGGTCCCTATCCGAAGGGCTGGGACGTCCCGGACGAATATCCTTAATGGCCCGCCAATCCATCAGTAGTATGGTCAGTAGTTAATGCCACGCATGCGGTGGGTTTTCGTCTACCCAACCTACTGATTCAACCCACAAACAGGCATTGCCAGCAGCAAGTTACATGAATTCGGTAATTTAGGAAGATTGGCCGTAAGTGGTTAAAAGCCAGATGCTCTACCGAAGATGAGCTAAGGGCCCCGCAGCAGTTTACGCGATCTTATGGGTTCGGGGAACAGTCGGAACCCCGCTGGAGGACTTGCTTTTGCCGGTACCCGATGTCAACGCTTTTTCTTTTCGGGTGTCTAAATACTTGTCGGATAAGGGCGTCGGCCGGTTTGAGCGCTCCGGCGGTGGTGTGGTAGCATACGCACGTTTGCGCCGCTTCCAAAACAGCATTGGACCTAATTTAGAGGAGTTTCAGTGAGCTTCCGTTTTGCCCTGAGATTAAGTCTGGCCGGCATCCTCGCCCTGGCCTTCGCAGCTGCGTCTCCGGCCGAGGCCCGCAACCGCCCGCAATCCTGGGAATTCGGGGTTTTCGCCGGCGAGATGCTCTTTGATGTTCCGTTTTTGTTCGTGATCGGAGAACGTGGGGACGCCGACAGTCTGCGCGGGACCCGGGACACCGAATTCTTCGGAGTGCGCCTGGGGTACAACTTCACACCTCACTGGGAGGTGGAGCTCACCCACGATGATGCTTCGACCGAAGATCGGGGCTTCAAGGACGTGCAGAGAGATTTCATTTCCGATGACATCACCGTCAACTACAACTTCCTGACCACCACCGAACGTCGACTTTACCCCTACGTCACGGGAGGCTTCGGACGCATCGTGAGCAAGATCACGTTGCTCAGCGAGAGTGAAGAAGACGACACGATAGCCTTCATCCTGGGCGGAGGGTTTCGCCTCTTTTTCAACAAGAGCATTTCCCTGCGGGTAGACGGACGCTGGAAGAGCTACAACGAGGAATTCGATATTCCCGCGTTCGACCCGAGAATGATCGTCCCGGCGATTCACATCGACGACCGGTTCACGAACTTCGAGATCACGATCGGCCTGCACGGCATCATCGGAGGCAAGCGGTAGCCCGTCTCCCCCCCCACCCAGTTCAGCATCAGCAATATTTCAGAACTCAGAGCCAGTTCGGAAGGAGCGATCCTTCGCAGCGGATGGTCTGTTCGCGGGAAGGACCCACCGACACGAGAGCCATGGGGCACTCGATCAGGTCGGAGAGGCGTCTCACGTAGTCACGGGCTTCCTGTGGGAGGGCGGACAGCTCTCGTGCATCTCCAATCGGCTTTCTCCACCCTTTGACAGTCTCGTACTCGGGCTTGACCTGCTCGAGGACCCACGGTTCACTCGGAAATTCGGACAGGCGGCTGTTGCGGTATTTGTAGGCCACGCACACGGAAATCTCGTCCGCGTCATCGAGGACATCGAGGAGTGTCAGCGCCGCGGCCTTCATACCGTTCAGGCGCACAGCGTAACGTGCCGCCACAGCATCAAACCAGCCCACGCGCCGCGGCCGGCCAGTGGTTGTGCCGTACTCATGCCCCCGCTCACGCAGATGCTCCCCCGCGGCCTCCCTCAGTTCTGTGGGGAAAGGGCCCTCTCCGACGCGGCTGGCGTATGCCTTGAAGACGCCCAAAACCGCGTCGAGTTGCGTCGGGCCGATGCCGAGGCCCGTGCAGGCGCCTCCCGCCGTCGGGCTGGATGAGGTGACGTAGGGATAGGTGCCGTGATCGATATCGAGCAGGGTGCCTTGCGCTCCTTCGCACAGGATCGTCTTGCCTTCCCGAATGGCACGCTGGATGTAAGCGGTAGTGTCTATGGCAAACTTGCTGAGGATGTCACCAAACCGGCTGTATTCATCGATCACCCGTTTTACATCGAGACCGATGCGTTCGATGACCGGAGATACGGGGCCGTCATCCTCGCGGAAATGCTGTCGGACGGAACGTTGCAGGATCTCCTTGTCCTTGAGATCGATTACGCGTATTCCCTTGCGGCCAGCTTTGCTCTCGTAACCCGGGCCGATCCCCATGCAAGTTGTTCCCAGTCTGTGCTTGCGGATCCGTTCTTCGCGAATTCGATCCAGTTCACGATGGTACGGGAAAATAACGTGGCACCGATTGCTCAGGAACAAGCGGCCGGCGACCTCAATGCCGGCTGTGGCCAGATCCCGGATCTCCCGCAACAAGGAGCCCGGATCGACCACGACCCCGTTGCCGATGATGCACACCTTCCCAGGATGCAGAATGCCGCATGGGATGTGGTGCAGCGCGTGGCGCGAATCATCATGGGCGATGGTATGCCCGGCGTTCGGGCCACCCTGGTAGCGAGCCACGATGTCGGCACGTGCTGCAAGCAGATCGACGACCTTTCCCTTGCCTTCGTCTCCCCACTGTCCCCCAAGGACTACGAGATTTGCCATAACCTTTCCCGAGGTTCCTGATTCAGACGGCCAGGCCGTGCGTCCACGCCGGCTGGCGGTCCCGTGAAGTAATAAGTGCAATCACCATCAAGCTCTTCGAGGTCACGCCGCTCGAGCGGAAAAAGCTTGCATGCGGAAAAATGGTAGCCATAGATGCGGCAGGAATAGGTGTCTCCATGTTCGCGCAGGAAAGGACAGCGAAACAAAATCTTGCAGCACCGACCGCAGCGATTGCACTCACCCTGGCGGAGCTCGAGTAGCTTGGCCGACGCGCGGGGCCTGAATGTAGCTTTGCAGAAGCGTCGGATCTTACCGACGGCCTGGGTGAAATGAAAGTTGATTGCGCGGTTGCGCATGCCCGACAGGCAGGCATTCTAGCAGAGCCCCGCGTCGGCCTGCAACCGGGCTGTGCTATGATGCCGTCACTCGAAAGCAGGGTGTAACCTCCCTTGAATGAACTATTACTAGCCGTCGGGCTCGTACTCATCCTCGAAGGCGCGCCTTACCTCCTGTTTCCACGCGCGTTGCCGCGGATCGTCGAGTTTCTGAGCCGCGCTGACCCACTCAACCTGCGACTACTCGGAGGGTTCATGATTGTCACGGGACTCCTGGTGGTGTACTGGGTTCGCACCGGTGCCTGACCCACCGCCCACCGCTTCCGAGCTCGCCATCGACGGAAATAGCCTGACCCTGGCGGACTTCGAGCAGGTCTGCCGCTCCATGCGGAAGGTCACGCTCGCTGCCTCGGCGCGCAAGCGCCTGCAGCGATCGCGAGATGTCGTTGAGTCCCACCTGGGACAGGATGAGCCGATCTACGGCATCACCACCGGGTTCGGAAAGCTCGCGAGCGTTCGCATTCCCGCCGAGCAGGTGGAGGAGCTGCAGGAGAACCTTGTGCGGAGCCACTGTGCCGGGGTCGGTCCTCCGCTGGAAGAGGAGGCGGTCCGTGCTGTTCTCCTGCTGCGCGCCAACTGCCTGGCCAAGGGTTTCTCGGGGGTGCGGCCGCTGGTGGTCGAACGCCTGCTGGAGTTCCTCAACAGGGGGCTGCATCCGGTCGTTCCCCGCAAGGGATCGGTGGGAGCCAGCGGTGATCTGGCTCCCCTGGCCCAGGTGGCTCTGACCCTCATCGGTGAAGGTGAGATGTGGGTCCGGGAAGAGCGCCGACCATGCTCCGAAGTACACAAGGCCGCGGCGCTGACTCCTTTGCGCCTGCAGGCCAAGGAGGGGCTGGCGCTCGTCAATGGCACCCAGGTCTCCTGCGGAGTCGGTGCGCTTTCGCTGATTGATTCGGAACGCCTGTGTACGCTAGCAGACATGGCCTCGGCGGTGTCGGTTGAAGCTCTGAAGGGCAGTGAGAAGCCGTTCGATCCTCGTATCCAGAGCGTTCGACCCCATCCGGGCCACGCCGATACGGCGGGAAACATGAAGCGGCTCCTCGCGGACAGCGAGGTCATGAAATCGCACCGAGAGTGTGACCGGGTCCAGGATTCGTACGCCCTACGCTGCATTCCGCAGGTACACGGCGCCGTCCGCGATGTTCTCTCATCCTGCCGCCGTACGCTGGAGATCGAGGTGAACTCTGCCACCGACAACCCCTTGGTGTTTCCCGATGAGGGCGATGTGGTGTCGAACGGGAACTTCCACGGCGAGCCAGTGGCTTTCGCCCTGGATTTTCTCGCCATCGCGCTGACCGACCTGGGCAACATCTCCGAGCGCCGCATCGATCGTATGGTCAACCCCGACCTCAGCGACCTGCCGGCCTTCCTGGTTCCGGAGCATGGACTTAACTCCGGACTGATGATGGCTCAAGTGACGGCTGCGGCACTTGCTTCCGAGAACAAGGTTCTATCCCACCCTGCCAGCACCGACAATATCCCCACCTCCGGGAGCAAGGAGGATCATGTCAGCATGTCGACCCATGCTGCGTTCAAATCCCGACAGGTGGTATCCAATCTCGAGCACATCCTCGCCATCGAGCTTCTGACCGCGTGCCAGGCGCTCGACTTTCTGAAGCCACTGCGTCCGGCGCGCGCCGTCCAGGCAGTGCACGCAGCGGTGCGCCGGACGATCCCGTTCATGGAGCGAGATCGAGTCGTCAACCTCGACATCGAGGCGGTTCGTGGCCTGATGCTGGACGGATCGCTGCGCGCGGCCGCCGAGGAGGTTTGCGGGCCACTCCGGTGAGCAGACGCCCGGGGAGAGACACGATGAGCAAGATCACAAAGTCGAGCGGACCGCGGCCGGTGCTCGAGGCGGGCTCCGCGGGGAACGAAGCTTCGCTGCAGGGGCTGGCGCCAGGAAGCGGCCCTGCGCCTGCTCATGAACAATCTGGATCCTGAGGTGGCCGAAAATCCGGATGAGCTCGTGGTTTACGGCGGCAGCGGCCGGGCGGCACGCTCATGGGAGGCGTTCGACGCCCTGGTCGACTCGTTGGAGAGCCTGGAGGACGATGAAACGCTACTGGTGCAATCGGGGAAACCTGTCGGGATCTTCAGAACCCACAGCGAAGCCCCGAGGGTACTCATCGCAAACTCGCTCCTGGTGCCCGCCTGGGCGAACTGGGAGACGTTCAGGGATCTGGAGAATCGCGGTCTGACGATGTACGGGCAGATGACTGCCGGCTCGTGGATTTACATCGGCACGCAGGGCATCCTGCAGGGAACCTACGAAACCTTCGCCGCCGCTGCACGCAGGCATTTCGACGGCACGCTGAGCGGGCGCTGGGTTGTCGCGGCCGGCCTCGGTGGGATGGGCGGTGCCCAGCCGCTTGCGGTCACCATGAATGGTGGATGTGCGCTGATTGTAGAAGTCGACCGCAGTCGCATCGAGCGCCGGCTGGCGACCGCATACTGTGACCGCATGACGCAGGACCTGGACGAAGCCCTGGCATGGATCCAGGGTGCGTGCCGGCGCAAGGAAGCTCTGTCAGTGGCTCTGCACGCCAACGCGGCCGACATCTTTCCCGAGCTGGTGCGCAGGGGT
>CBEVTG010000138.1:0-5686 GCA_965552745.1 uncultured bacterium | reverse complement strand
ACACCGAAGAGGAACGACAGTTGGGCGCAGTCCATCGCGGACGCCCGTTAGCTTCATCCAGTTGTTCGACGGCTGGTGCGTAGAGCCAGTGCTGTCCATGTAGCGCCAAGCGCGTCAATGACTCCGAAGACTATGAGCATAGGGCCCGCGAGTCCGAATACAACAAGCCCCACCAAGCCAAGCAACACAAGGCCACGTCCCCAGACAGTCCATTCGAAAAACGCGACGATGTTGTTCCGCCCGGCTTGGACATAGTAGAGTCCGAGTACGGTCACGACGATCCCGAGCACACGAATCCAGGGCTCCTGTGTTTCTGGAAAGCTGAATGTGGCAGTGAGGACGTTGGGCACCGAAACCAGCAAAAGCCCGATAATCACAATGTAGATGCCAAACAGAAGGATGCTACGTGCAGCTGGACTCACTGTGCCTCCCAGTCCAAAGGTGGACTATGAGTGAGATAACCACAGCAGAACGCTCGCGGTGTTTGCCAGATGAATCGCGGAGCACCGACAGCAGAGCACGGGGTGCCGTGACGGAACTTCAAGCGCTAGTTCCCCTCTTTGGTTAGGAGTAACTCTTAGTGCCAATTATGGCCCACACCGGTCAGCGGAGGCCAGGGGATCAGATTCGGGGATCTTGCGGCACCAGGACTTCGAGGGCATCGGGCACGACCTCGAAGTCCATGGGCAGAACTCCATGGGGCTCTCCGTCCAGGTGGACGGGAACCGGATCGTTCGATGTGAGAGCGAACGTCCAGCCCTTGTAATGCGTCCATTCGGGAGGTCGGTTGTGGCGCCCGAACAGAAGCTGAACGAGAAACCTCAGGTAGTCGAAGGCTGAATAGGCCTTGAGCACGCCCAGATCCAGGGCGCGCCCCGAGGGATTGGCGGTCGGGGCCAGCGTGAGGGAACAGGCGTAGCGCGGGATGTTGCTCAGAATGACCTGGGTGCCGTTGAAGGAGATCCCGTCACAGCGCACCGAGATTGTCGAGAACCCATGGGAGGGAAGCGCACGAAGTCCTGTGGCTATGAAGGCCAGGCTTCCCAGGAAACGTTTGGTGGTTGCTGATACACGGCGGCACACCTCCGCGTCGAAACCGATCCCCGCCATGGCAAAAAACAGCCTGTCGTCGGCCCTGCCGGCCTTGAGGATGCGTCGTGTACCGGTGAGCAGGACCTCGCAAGCCCGCTCGAGAGATGAGGGGATCCCCAGTTCTTTCGCCAGCAGATTGATCGTGCCGCCGGGCAGGATGCCGATCGGCAGCTTCAGCCGCGATGCCACATTGCCCACCTCGTTGACGGTTCCGTCTCCGCCCCAGGCAATCAGCAGATCGTAACCGCGGCTGCATCGATCTTCTCCCGTCTCGAGCACGTGGCGCGGGCCCTCGATGGCCACCGTATCGAGCAGGGAATTGTGGGCGCGAAAACGCGAGGCGACCATTTCCAGCTTCTGATCCAGGCCGGAGCGTAGTCCACGGGCAGCCGAGTTGTAGAACAGGATGGCGCGCAGGACCTTACGGCTCATTCGCGGCATCCTCGAGCGACAGGTTGTCGATCAGGCGTACCTCGCCTACGCGGGCCGCACCGATCAACAGTGCGTCCGGGAGGGCTTCTTCCAGGGGGTGGAACCCGTCCGGTTCCACCAGGTCGGCATACTCGGCTTCTATCCCCGGGGCATCGGCGAGAGCGCTAAGAATCGAATCGCGGAGAGCCTGTGCGCGGCGCTCTCCCCGGGAGTGAAGCGCGGACGCCTTCTGCAAGGATGAGTAAAGAGCCGAGGCATGCCTGCGCTGCTCCGGTGTCAGGAGGCGGTTGCGGCTGCTGACGGCCAGACCGTCCGGCTCCCGGACGGTCGGAATCGTCTTCACAGCAACGGGTAGCTCAAGATCGCGCACCATGCGGCGGATTACGGCGAGCTGCTGAGCGTCCTTCTGTCCGAACATGGCGAAGCTGGGCTGCGTCAGCTCGAATAGCTTGTGCACGATCGTCGCCACGGCGCGGAAGTGGCCGGGTCGTGCGGCTCCTTCGTACCGCGCCCCCAGCTCTCCCGGCTCCACCCAGGTGTCGAAGCCGGGCGGGTAGATTTCCTCCACGCCAGGCGCGAAGAGGATGTCAGCGCCAACTTCGCGACACACGCTGCTGTCGGAATCAATCGAGCGCGGGTAGCTCGAAAACTCCGAGTCGACCCCGAACTGGGCCGGATTGACGAATAGGCTGACGACGGTGATGTCGGAGTCGAGCCGGGCACGTTCCATCAGGCTGCGGTGACCGGCGTGCAGCGCGCCCATGGTTGGCACCAGCCCCACCCGATGCCCTCAGGCGCGCCAGCGCATCGCCGTGTCTTTCATTTCGCCGACCGAGCGTACGACGCGCATGGGTATCCGCGCTAAGACTCCTGATCGTGGCGCTCCCGCAGGGTGCGCGCCACGTCGGGGGGCAGCGAGTAGACCTCCTCGTCGGCCGGGAAACTCCGCTGATCCACCTCCCGTTTGAACGCAGACAAGGCTTCTAACATTGGCTCGCGCAGGGAGGCGTAGCGCCGCACGAAGCGCGGCTTCTTCCGTTGCTCCAGGCCCACGATGTCGTGAAAGACGAGCACCTGGCCGTCGCAGTAGCGGCCGGCGCCGATACCGATGGTTGGCACGTGCACCAATCGCGTGATCAGTCGTCCAAGCTCCTCCGGTATCGCCTCGAGGACCAGTGCGAACACGCCGGCGCGCTCGAGCGCTTCAGCGTCACGGAGGATCTCCTCGGCGCGCTCGAGGGTGCGTCCCTGGATCTTGAACCCCCCGAGGCGCTGGACCGCATGCGGGTTCAGGCCGATGTGTCCCATGACCGGAATCTCGGCATCGATGATCGCTTCCACGATCCTGGCCCGCTTTTGGCCGCCCTCGACCTTCACCGCGTCGGCGCCCGCTTCCTGGATCATGCGGCCGGCGTTGCGCACGGCGCTGCGGCGGTCGACGTGGAACGAGAGGAACGGCATGTCGGCCACCAGGAGAGCCTTGCTCCGCCCGTGTGCCACTGCCTTGGTATGGTGCACAATCTCGTCCACCGTCACGCCCAGCGTGTTCTCACGCCCGAGAATGACCATGCCCAGGGAATCTCCCACCAGCAGGATGTCGATTCCCGCCTCTTCCAGGAGACAGGCGGTCGGGTAATCGTAGGCCGTGACCATGGTGATGGGCCGGCCCTCCCTCTTGCGGTCAATGAGCTTGGGTAATGTGAGACGGTCCGGAACGGTCATGCGCGCTCCTTTCTCCCCGCAAAGGTCGGGGGAACTGCAAGGTGCCGGGAAGTTCAGCTCGTGCGGGTGTCCTCGTTGCTCCGTCCAGGTCGGAGGCGTCTCGCGTGGCGCGGCCCGCTGGCCGTACCGGAGCGATCCGCCGTCAGCGCTGCGATCCCAGCGGAGTGAAATACTGAATTCCCGGCTTCATTGAATCAATCTGTCGGACCAGTTCCTCAAAGTCGCTCTCGCGCTGCACGAAGTCGATCTCCGTGGTGTTGATGACCAGCAGCGGCGAGGTGCGGTAGTGGAAAAAGAAGTGGTTATACGCCCGGTTGACCTCCTCGAGGTACGACTCGGAGATCCGCAGCTCGAAGTCACGGTGGCGGCGGCGAATCCGCTGCTTGAGCACTTCCGTGGTGGCATTGAGGTAGATGACCAGATCAGGTTGAGGAATCTCCTCCTCGAGCAGGGCGTAAAGCTTTTCGTAGACCACCAGTTCGCTGTCGTTGAGGTTGAGGTAGGCGAATATCTTGTCCTTGGCAAAGAGGTAATCGATGAACGTGAAGCGCTCGAAAAGAGGAGTCTGCCGCAGATCGCGCTGCTGCTGATAGCGGTTGAGCAGGAAGAAGAGCTGTGCCTGGAAGGCGGACCCCGACCTATCCGCGTAGAAGTCGGCCAGGAATGGGTTGCTGACGTCTTCTAGCAGGGCATTGGCCGCGAACCGGCGTGAGAGCCTCTCCACCAGGCTAGTCTTCCCCACGCCGATGGGGCCCTCGACCGCCACCAGCTTAAACTGCATCAACGATTTCGTAGGCGTCGACCCTCGACGCGGGGAAATTATATGCGATGGCCCGGCGGGTGCTCAACCGTGGGAGATTCGCCGTGGAGGTGGATCTCGGAGGTGTCGCCGCACTCCCCGAGGAGATCCCGGATCGAGCGGTGGAAAACCGGGTGAATCAGGTCGGGGGCGATCTCGGCCAGGGGGGCGAGCACGAACCGCCGCTCGTGCAGGCGGGGGTGGGGGACGCTGAGTCCCTCCTGGCGTACCTGCAGATCGCCGTAAAAGAGCAGGTCCAGATCGATGCAGCGCGGCCCTCCGGGGCGGAAATCTGAGGAGGTGCGGTCCCGGCCCAGGTCGAATTCGACCTCCATCAGAACCTCGAGGACCTGTTCGGGCGTCAGCCCGGCGCTGGCCTCCCCCACCGAGTTCAGGAACCATGGTTGATGGGTATCCCCGACGGGGGCGGTTTCGTAGAGCCGGGACATCTGGTGCACGGGGATCCCGCGCTCGGAGAGCTGCCGGGCCGCGGCCCGGATGTTCTCCCCGCGCTCCCCCAGGTTGCTCCCGAAGCCGAGGTAGAGATGAGTGGGCTTCACGCTCCCAGTCTAGACAAAAAGCCGCCAGCGCGCGAGGCCGGCCCCTCAAGATTGACGCAGGTGGCCGAGGGAGCGTAAACTAATTAATTTTGAGGACTTTAGATCAAAATAGCGGACCTGGCCCCGCGGGGCTGGACCGAGAGGGAGACGAAGCGAATGCCAGCAACCGTAAAGCGGAAAAGCGCCACAACTTCCCGCAGCCGCGGGAAAACCACGAGCGCCCGAGCCAAAACCAAGGTCAAGGTGAAGGCCAAGGCCAAGACCAAGATAAAGACAAAGCCGAGACAGAGGCCCAGCCTGACGGAGGAGCAGCAGAAAGCTTATCGTGAGTTCGAGCGTGCCGTCTCCTTCGTCTACAAGCATGATTACGCAAAGGCGAAAGCCGAACTCGAAACCCTCGCACAGAAGCGCGCAGACGATCGGGATCTGCAGGACAGAGCACGCGTCTATCTGAACATCTGCAACGCCAGGCTGGGCAGTTCTCTGCGCCCTGATAGCGGCGATCCCTACATGCGGGCCCTCGTCCAGTACAACGAGGGGGAGTACGCCGAGGCCGTCTCCCTGCTGGACAAGGCGTCAAAATCCGGAACCAGTCGGTCGACCGTCCTTTACCTCAACGCCTGCGCTCATCTGGCCAACGGTGCCCGTGAGGAAGGCCTCAAGCTGTTGCGTGAGGCGGTGCAGGTGGATACCGACAACCGTTACCGGGCTCTCAACGATCCGGATCTCGAGGAGATCCGCACGGACGACGATTTCCTGGACGCCCTGGGCGACGAGGAGATCGGAGCCTAGGCTTCTCGGGCGCCACCGATCGCGCCGGCTCACCGGACGGGGCGATGTCTTGCGGCACCGTCCGGCGGAACGTATATATAGCCCCGGCTTCGGGGCGGGGGCTGGTGCCCCCAGCATCGCATCTCCGCACATGAAACAGTCCTCACGAAAAAGCAGTAACCGCCCTCTCTTCACCGTCATCCTCGCCGCGGGCAAGGGCAAGCGCATGCGCTCGGCGCGTGCCAAGGTGCTTCACCACATCGCCGGGCGACCCATGATCGAACACGTGGTGAGGGCAGCCCGCCGGGGT
>CBEVTG010000137.1:0-5740 GCA_965552745.1 uncultured bacterium | reverse complement strand
CACGCCAGGGGAAGCGGGCATCCCCGAAACAATGGCAGAAACTCGGGCAGCCATAAGGTCCGTAGCGGAGGCCACACCCGCTCAGGAGGGCACTACCGCTCCGGAAACGCTTTCCGTTCGGGGGGGCAGTACCGCTCTGGACGCCGTCAACGTTCGAGCGCCTACCGTGGTTCCGGGCGCCACTATGGCTCAAGCGCTTACTACAGCTCCGGCGCTCACTACCGTTCCGGGAGCCACCCCCGCTCCGGTCACACGTACCGCGCTGGGCGGCGCGGCTACTACGGAGGCCGCTACGGCAATCACCGTGGTTACTCCCGCCACTACAGCTTCGGCGTCAATTTCGGGTATCTGCACTATGGCTATCCCTACTACGGCTATCCTTACTACGGTTATCCCTACTACGGGTACTATGGTGGGTGGCCCTACGGGTATGCTGCCCCTTACGCTTCTGCCGCGGTCGTTGTTCCGGCTATCTCCGCGATTGACCTCGAGATCAAGCCTGACAAGGCCGAGGTCTGGCTGGACGGCGATCTGATTGGCATTGCCGATGATTTCGACGGTTACCCGGACGTTCTGTCGCTGCCCTCGGGCGAGCACACGATTGTCATTAAGCACCCGGGATACAAGGACCTGACCCTGCGCTACGACCTGAAGGCGGGTGAGAGCCTGCGCGTGCGTCGTCGCATGGTGCGCGAGAGCTCAGCCGGGCCATGAACGCCCGGCAAGAAGCCTACTCCTACTCACGGCTCAACACCTTCGACAACTGCCGCTACCGCTATAAGTTCCAGTACATCGACAAGATTCCGCAGGGACCGACGACCATTGAGGCGTTCATGGGCTCACGTGTGCACGACGCACTGGAGGAATGGTACGACCGGCGGCGGGACGGCGAGTCGGTGGGTCTGGAAGATCTGACCGAGGCGTACAGGCATTCCTGGGAGAGCAAGTGGCGCGATGATGTTCGCATCGTCAAGCGCAACATGACGGCCGAGCATTACCGAATAACAGGTGAGCGTGGTCTGGAAAAGTACTTCCAGACCACCGGGCGTGACGATCCCACCGAGACGCTGGCTATGGAGCTCCGGGTGCACATTCCGCTCTCGGATGACGGCGGGCCGGCCCTCAGGGGATACATCGATCGTCTGGCACGGGCCGAGGACGGAGCCCTCGAGATCCATGACTACAAGACCACCTCGCGGCTGCCGTCGGATGAGGATGTGGATGCGGATCCGCAGCTGGCTCTCTACCAGATGGGAGTGCAGCGGGAGTTTCCCAAAGCTCCCGCCATCCGCCTCATCCGCCACTTCGTGAGCTTCGGACACACACACCGGACGCAGGTGGACGCCGGACGTCTGGAGCAGCTCCGCGAGAGCACAAAAGAACGGATCCACGTCATTCAGGCATGTACGGAATATCCGGCAAACGTGACGGTGCTCTGCCGCTGGTGCTCGTACCAGGACCGCTGTGAGTTCTATCAGAACCATGCGTAGAGAGCCGATCCGATTCTTGCTGCCGGTGCTGGTCTGCGTTCTGCCTCTGCTCCTGGCGTCCGAGTTTCCAAGGGTGCCGGCGGCTCCGTCGCGACCCCCGGGCGCTGAACCGGGTGGCATCGCGTGGCAGAACGACCTCGACGGGGCGTTCACCATTGCAAGGAAGGAAAACCGGCCCATGCTCATCGAGTTCTGGGCGGACTGGTGCGGACCCTGTCACATGATGGAGAAGAACACCTTTGCGCATCCCAGGGTGATGGAAGCCGCCCGCCGCTTCGTGCCCGTGCGCATCGACTTCGACCGCAACCCGGATCTCGCAAGAAGCTTCGAGGTCTGGGCTCTGCCGGCGATCCTGATGACCGATTCCTACGGCATGTCGGTGGTGCGCCTCGACGGTTACGCCGACCCACAGCGCTTTCTCAAATTGCTGCGGCGGGTTCCGGAGGATATCTCCGAGTTCAACGCCTGGAGCCAGAGGCTTGCGGAGAAGCCGAACGATTTCAAGGCGCTTCTGGAACTGGGGCTGACGTACCGCCGTCACGCTCTGCTGGGATCGAGCAGCTACTTCCTGCGGAAGGCGGTGGAGGAAGGCAACGTCATGTCTACCCGCCCGGCGCGCCTGGCGGACGCGCTCTTTTACCTGGGCGAGAACCACCTGCAGCTCGAGCAGCTGGAGCTGGCTGTCGGAGCCTTCACCGCGGTGATCGAGCGATTCCCCGGGAGCGAGCGCGTGCCGATCGCCCACCTCGAGCTGGGTAAGATCTATTACATGATCGGCAAGCCGGATCGCGCCCGCGAGCACCTGCAACCGCTCTTGGGTCGTGGCGACGCTGACCGCGTTGCCCAGCAGGCCCGTGAAGTCCTCGACAAGATCAAGCCCGGCGCCTGACTAACCCGGGTGCTCAACTCTCCTGAATTTGAATCGACTGAATGGCGTCACCGGGCGAGCGGTCACGGCCCGGATCCCTTGGCGCGATCTTCTGCAGAACATCCAGCCCGCCGCTCACCTTGCCGAAGACGCTGTGCCGATTGTCCAGGTGGGGCGTGGGTCCGAAGGTGATGAAGAACTGACTGCCGTTTGTGTCGGGACCGGCGTTGGCCATCGACAGCACTCCGGCTCCGTCGTGCCGCAGTTCGGGATGGAACTCGTCCTCGAAACGGTAGCCGGGGCCTCCGGTGCCGGTTCCCGTGGGATCTCCGCACTGGGCCATGAAGTCGGGAATGACACGGTGGAACGTGACGCCGTCGTAGAAACCATCGCGTGCCAGAAACACGAAGTTATTGACCGTGCGGGGGGCGCGATCGGCAAAAAGCTCGATCACGATCTCTCCTTGTGTTGTGTTCAGAGTGGCGTGGAACTTCTTAGCGGGGTCGATAGTCATCTCAGGTGGTTTGTCGTACTGTTTGCTCAAAGAAGATCCTCCTTGAAATTTGTGTGAACAGGCTCGCAAGCCGCGAGCCCGTTCACGGCAGAAATCGCTCCTTGCGCTTGAGCTTGGCGGGCAAATACTTGTCGATGACGTAATTTAAACCCCACTTCGCCAGCGCCTGCTGTTCGGCGCGCACGCCCATTTTCACCAACTGCTGAATGGCACGTGCCCACTCCTTGTGGATCTTGAAGAAGGGATCGTTCTTGAGAGCGTCCTTAGCGCGCTTGATGTCGACATCCTTGAGCGGATGGGTCGGCAGCTTGTAGTCGAGAATGTCCTGTGGAGTGACGCCCAGAAAACGGGCCTGGGGAACGCAGAAGAACTGGTTGATGTGTGCGGCGTTTCCGGAGCCCACCTTGAGCGTGCGGTAGATGTTCGAGATGCCGTAAGGATCACAATCGACGAAGGCGTACACAGGCAGCTTGCACTGATCGGCGAGGCGCCGCACGAAGCGCCGGGTAGCGCGCGTGGGCACGCCAGCCATCGATATCAGGATGCAGTTCGCCTTCCGCCAGAATTTGTGCGACTGCAGGCGCTGGAACATACCGCCGGTCTCGATGCAGAGCACGAACTTGGCCTTGGTCTCGAAGTTGAGGTGCTCGGTAAGGCTCGGGATCGAATAGGCGCCGGAGCCGAAGCGGGTGCAGTCGATACGTTCTTCCTTGCCGGTCTCGAGGTCGGTGTCGTAGACGATGAGGTCGCCGGCAACGGCGCCGCCATGCTCGTCGGGGATGAACCGCAGCTGCTCGCGGCTGACCTTGTACATCGAGAACATTGCCTCGATGTCGTCCATGACGGTGTCCGATTCTGTCTGCTCCTCGAACATCGCCTCGCCCCAGTTCTTGGATTGGTAGTAGGCGTCTCGCTTGGTAGCGAAATCGTTCGACTCGACCAGATCTTTTGACAGCACCATCATGCGCATCGTCTGAGCGAAGGTCTTGACCGTGTTGACGTCCAGGGTGCGCAGTTTCTTGGCCTTGCCGATCTCGAAATAGCCGGCTTTGCCGTCGTAACGCACGTTTGAGAGCGCTCTCACGGGAAATTGCATCTCCGGCTTGCCGCGCCGCTTCACCTTCTCGTGGAGCCGGGTGGCGGAATCGTAAATGGCCTTGACCGTGACGGAGTCGGCGCCCTTCAGGCGGGGTTTGCGTGAGGTTGGCATTTCACACCTTCCGTGAGCGTTCGAGAATGTCCGAGAGATTCTTGATGGCCTGGTCGCGCGCCGTGTTGCTCAGATCCAGAATCTGCTGCAGCGCGATGCCGATGTGCGGGATGTACTTTTCGATGTAGGAGCGCTTCTTGGCCTCGTCCGCCACCCTGCGGTGATGGCGAATGTGAGCCGCGGTTTTGCGGCCGCACTCCTGCAGGGCCAGGCGGATTTCCCGCACGATCTCCGGGTAATGGGCAATGGCTTCCTTGCTCTCCGATGTAAAGGGCACCCAGACCGAGGTGAGGTTGATCATCAGTGCCATGGGCCCGGTCGGCAGGGCGCCCTTGGATTGCTGCAGGGCGTACTTGCGCCAGTCAATCGACATCGTCGACTTGGTGATGGCACAGCCCGACTGCTGATACTGCAACGGAACCCGGTTGGCAAAGCGCATGAGATCGATCAGCTCGTCTCCGGGCAGCTCACCTCCGTAGGCCACTCCGACCTCCACCTGGAACGGGTTGCCGCGATAAACCGACGGAGGACGTGTGAGGGCGGTGTAGAACGCGGCCGGAATGCGGTCGCGCATGGCCGAGAGGATCAGCTTCTCGCCAATCGGTGACAGGCAGTCGGTCGGCGGCGACAGGATCTTCACCTTGGGTATGGCCTTGAAGATCGACTCCACCTGGGTCATGGTGAGATCCTTGGGACGGATCCGCGGCGACACGCCCGCCAGCGTGCAGATCTCCTCCGCCACGCGGGGACTGATGCGCGAGAAATCCTCGACCAGAGCCGACTTGAGGTAGCGCGACTTGGACAACCGCAGCCCCTGCAAAAGGGCCCCCAGCTCAACTCCGTAGGGATGGGGCTTGATCTCGATAGGCGGGTGCGGCTGCGTCTTTGTAACGCGCTCGTAACGCACCAGCTCACCCTCGGGCGGCTGGTAGACGATCTCCGCGTGCGGGTTGGCCACCGCCGTCTGCGCCACATAGTCGTCGACCGAGCGGCGGCCCTTCTTGTAGACGGCCTCGATATCCAGCTCTACCCGTGTGCCGTGACCGTGATCCCATTCGATCACGCGATCCTCGACGATCTCCGGCGTGTTGCGCTGCGTGTCGATGGCGATGGCGTAGAAGTGAGGCTGTTTCTTGCTCCCGGCGCGTGACACGATGCGAACCGGTTGGCCAGTCGTCAGCTGGCCGTACATGCCGGCGGCGCTGATGCCGATCCCCTGCTGGCCGCGCGCCTGCTTCAAGCGGTGGAACTTTGACCCGTAAAGAAGCTTACCGAAGATCTTCGGGATCTCGCTCTTGACGATCCCGGGTCCGTTGTCCTGGACGGCGATGCGGTAGCGCGTCTCCTCGAGACGCGTGATCTCGATCCGGAGCGAGGGCAGGATGTGGGCTTCCTCGCAGGCGTCGAGCGAGTTGTCGACCGCTTCCTTGATCGTGGTCAGCAGGGCTTTTGTCGGGTTATCGAAACCCAGCAGGTGGCGGTTCTTGGTGAAAAACTCCGAGACAGAGATCTCGCGCTGCTTGCGGGCCAGGCTCTGGGCCGTCTCGGGGGCCGCCGAGCGGCGCCGGGATTTGGGCACTGCATGGAGGTCGGGCTCACTACCCGCTGCCTCGGCCTGCGCGTCTGCCTCGCCGGCGGTGGGTGGGGCAACTCGGGCC
>CBEVTG010000136.1:0-5755 GCA_965552745.1 uncultured bacterium | reverse complement strand
ACCAGCGTGTTTGCCGTCACCAACCGCATTCCGGTCGCCGAGGGCCATGAGGCGGCGTTCGAGGATCGTTTCCGCAACCGGGCGCATCTCATCGATCAGTCCCCCGGATTCATCAAGAACCAGGTGTTGAGACCGGTGCAGCGCCGCTTCAATCACAAGACCGGCGCCTGGGAGGATACGACCGAGCAGGGATATTACCTGGTGCAGACCTACTGGGAGAGCGAGCAGGCGTTCTGGGACTGGACCCGGAGCGAGTCATTCCGCATCGCGCACAGCAACCGCCCCCCGGCCGAGATGTTCGCGGGATCCAACGTCCTGGAAATCCACGAGATTGTGCTGAGTACCGATCGCCGGGAAGCGGGCGGAGAAGGTTGAGCAGGTCAGGTTACTGAGGTTTCGGAATCGACGGGGCATCGCTCCCCGATTCTTCGCGTAGCCGCTCCAGCCGCCGGCCGTAGGCGACGATTAGATCGCGGCGGCTGAACGTCCCCAGAACTTCGACGCTCTCGCGGCTGCTCACCACGATGACGGCATCGGCCTCGCGCTCCGCCAGAAGCTGCGCGGCGGTTGCCAGATTGTCCTGCGGCACGAGCGGCCCATTGACGGGTCGCATGAGATCCATGGCGACGACCAGTTCCTCCGGAACCTCAGAGAGGAACGCACGCTGCAGGTCGTCGACCGCAAGCTCCCCGATCAGCTTGCCCTCCGCGTTCACCACCGGAAAGAGATCCTGATTGCTATCGGAAGCAAGCTCCAACAGATCGTTCAGGTTGGCGTTCTCGCGAACGCTCGCCGTGCCCGCGCGCTGCGGCTCCCAGCTCTCGCCGACGCGTGCCAATCGCAGGATGTCCACCGCGAACGATCCAAGATGCGCCGGGGAGTCGGTGCGCCCGGGGACCTGGTGCTCGTACAGCTTCATGGCAATCGGCAGAGTCAGGTAGGCGATTGCTGCGACGAGCAGGGACGGTACCAGCAGTCCGTACGAGCCGGTCATCTCCATCACCATGATCACTGACGCGAACGGCACCTTCGCCACGCCCGCGAAGAAGCCCCCCATGCCCACCATGATGCAAGCCGCCGGGGACGGCGCCATACCAGGAAGAAGCATCTCCGCAGCCTGGCCAAAAGCAGCGCCCAGCGCCCCGCCGATCACGAGCGAAGGGCCAAACACGCCGCCGCTGCCGCCGCTGGAGATGGTCAGAGAAGTGGCGATGATTTTGACGGCGATGAACAACAGCAGAAACCCAATGCCGTGCATACCGTTGATCGCTTCCTGGATGTAGCCGTATCCCATCCCCAGCGCCGGCGGGTAGAAGACGGCGATGCCGCCAAGCAACAGCGCGCCGACCCCCGGCTTGGTCCAGTTCGGGATCCGCATGGGCCTGAAGATCCTGTCGCGCACCCCGTAGAAGACTTTCGGGTAGATTGCCCCGACGATGGCGCACAGGAACCCGAGGAGCACGTACGCCACCAGATGTGCGGGCTCGTGAAACGAGATGGCCGGGACATCGAACAGGAATCCCCAGCCTGCGTAGGACGAGTAGATCGAATACCCCACAATTGCCGAGATGAGGCCGGGCATCAGGACCTTGTACTCGAACTCCGGCTCGCTGTAGAGCGCCTCGGCGGAGAAGAACGCTGCTCCGAGCGGCGCCCGGAAGATGCTACCGATGCCTCCGGCCACGCCGGCCATCATCATGATGCGGCGGTCCTGGTGCGGCAGTTTGAGCAGATCGGCAAGAAACGACCCGAAACCGGCCCCGATCTGAGCGATCGGTCCCTCGCGGCCTCCCGACCCCCCCGAGCCAATGGTGATGGCCGAAGCCAGGGCTTTGACCGCGGGCACCCGCTTGCGGATCTTGCCGCGCAGATGGTGAAAGGCGCGGATCACCGCGTCGGTGCCGTGCCCCTCGGCTTCAGGGGCCAGCCCGTACACCAGGGCACCGGCGAGTAGACCGCCGATCACCAGGGAGAGCGGCAGGAGCCAGGGCGCCTCAGGCCCGTACCCCACGCCGCCTTCCATGCCGCTCGCCGGTGGCCGGAAGTGGCCGATCCCCTCCAACAGCACCCACTGGAAGAACCTGAAGATGAGATCGAAAAGGATTGCGCCTACACCCGAGACGGCGCCGATGAGCGCGCTGTACAGGATCCAGCGGCCACGGCGGCCGAGGCCCGGGTCGCGGAAGATGCCGAACGGCGCGGTGGCCCAGTCCAGGCGGACGGTCGGGAAAATCATCGGGCCGCTGCCGGTCCGGCGGCGGGTTGTGGCTCAGGACTATGAGTCATTGTGGGGTCGGCCGATCCGCCTGCGCGGAGCCAGACACGAGCGTTCCGGTGAATCCAGTGGACGAGCGGGGGCACAACATATATTTTAGCCCCTAGTCTGGCGGAACTAATTATATCGGAGATCCCTTTTGCCGCGTTTGGAAGACCTCGGACTTATTGGTAACTGCCAGATCTCCGCCTTGATCTCGAACGGCGGTGAAATTGTCTGGTGCTGCCTTCCGCGTCTCGATTCGGAACCCGTCTTCTCGACACTGCTCGACGCGGACAACGGCGGACGTTTTCTGATCGGACCCGCCGGAGGGGAAATTGGCGCCCAGCGGTACGTTCCGAACACCAACGTTCTGGAGACGCGCTTCGAGACCCCGGAAGGAAAATTCCGGCTGATCGACTTCGCTCCCCGCTTCGGCGAAGCCGATCACTTCGTCCGCCCGAAACATATCATCCGTATCCTCGAGCCGATCGAGGGGAAACCGCGGGTGCGCATCGTGTGCGAACCCCGCCGTGGCTGGTCGCACGGCAAGGCGGTTGGTGTGCAGGGGGCGCGCCACCTGAGCTTTCGAGGCTATTCGTTTCCCCTTCGCCTGACGACCGACGTGTCTCCGCCGGAGAGCGTCGAGGCGTCTTTCGAGCTCACCGAGCGCCGCCACCTGGTGCTGTCCTGGGGTCCTCCCCCCACCGAATCACTTCCATCCATGTGCAACCGCATGCTGGACGAGACCGTGGAGTACTGGCGGCGCTGGGTGAAGCACTGCAACGTCCCGCCGCTGTTCCAGCAGGAGGTCATCCGCTCGGCCCTGGTGCTCAAGCTTCATTGCTTCGAGGACACGGGCGCCATCGTGGCGGCCACCACCACCTCGATCCCGGAAGCGCCCGGCAGCGGACGTACGTGGGACTACCGGTACTGCTGGCTGCGCGACTCGGCGTACGTCCTGAACGCCCTCCGCCTGCTCGGGCATTTCGAGGAGCGTGAGCGCTTCGTGCACTACCTGCTCAACGTCGTGGCGGACAACCCCTCCCTGGATCTGGCGCCCCTCTACCGGGTGGACGGAACCTCCGACATCGAGGAGCACATCCTGGAGGACTGGCCCGGTTACCTGGGCGAAAAACCGGTGCGCATCGGCAACGCCGCCGTGGCGCACCGCCAGAATGACATCTTCGGAGAGATGGTGCTGGCGCTGGCGCCGGTCATGCTGGACGAGCGCTTCATTGGAGAGCAGACGGAGGAAACTCTGAGCCTTCTCGAGCTTCTGACCGAGAAAGCGATCTCGGTCGCCGGTACCCCGGACGCCGGCATCTGGGAGTACCGCAGCGAGTGGAAACCCCAGACCTTCTCGAGCCTCATGTGCTGGGCCGGTGCGGACCGCATGGCCAGGGTGGCCAAGCGCCACCGGCCACAGCGGACCGAGTCTTACGCCGCGGAGGCCGAGCGCATACGCAAGGAAATCATCGACAGCGCCTGGAACAAGAAGCTCAAGAGCTTCGTGGCCACCTACGGCAGCCAGGACCTGGATGCAGCGCTGCTGCAGATAGCCCCTCTGCACTTCCTTCCGAGCACCGATCCCCGTGTAAAGTCCACCGTCGACGCCATCTTAAAGAAGCTGGCACGCGGAGGATGGCTGTTTCGATACAGCACCGATGATGGGTTCGGCCCTCCGACCGTAGCCTTCATCCTGTGCACCTTCTGGCTCGTGGAGGCACTTGCAGCGCTGGGCCGCTTCGATGACGCCGCAGCCATCTTCGAGCGAGCCCACTCGGCCCTTTCCCCGCTCGGGCTCCTGGCGGAGGATTACGAGACCTCGAACCTTACGATGTGGGGCAACTTCCCTCAGGCCTACTCCCACGTCGGCCTGATCCACGCCGCCTTCTCCGCCTCACCCGGCTGGACCAAGCTTCTGTAGCGTGTCCCGATCCGCACGCTATTGCAAGAAAACAAAAGATTTGTTAGTATCGGGTCTTCCTTTCCGCAGTCAATAGCCGCTACCCGGCCTCCGGAGTCGGCCATCGGCGCGACCGGAAAGCAGAGCGTCGGCTTTCCGAGGTTTCACGATGGGACGCCTGATTCTCGTATCCAACCGCCTACCTGTTACCCTTCGCCGCTCAGGCGATGAGACCACACTGGTTCGCAGCGTGGGAGGTCTGGTAGCCGGGCTCGGACCGGTCCATGACCGCGAGGATTCCCTGTGGATCGGCAGCCCCGGCGGCGACATGGACGACATTCGCCGCGCGGCCCTCGCAAAGCACAGACTGATCCCCGTACCGCTGCCTCGCGACAAGGCCCGGCGGCACTACGAGGGATTCTCCAACGGCGTGCTGTGGCCTCTGTTTCACTACTTTCTCGAATCGGCCAACTTCGATCCACAGGACTTCGAAGCGTACCGGTCCGTCAACCAGAGCTTCGCCGATGTCATAGCGGACCACGCCAAACCCGGAGACAGCATCTGGGTGCATGACTACCATTTGATGCTCCTGCCCTCGATGCTGCGCCAGCGACTGCCCAAAGCCCGTATCGGGTTCTTTCTGCACATTCCATTTCCTTCCTCCGAGGTGTTCCGGGTCTTGCCGGTCGCCGAAACGATTCTGCAGGGGTTGCTGGGCGCCGATCTGATCGGCGTACATACGTATGATTACTCCCGCCACCTCGGCACCGCGTACCGCCGCATGCTGGGGCTAGAGGTCGACGAGGACGCTGTGAGCTGGGAGGGGGGCCGGTGCCGCATCCGCGTCTTTCCGCTCGGGATCAACTCGGCGCACTACGCCGAGCTGGGACACTCACCCGAAGTGGAGCGGCGCCTGCGCTCCTGGAAGCGGCGGGTCGCTCACCGGCGTGTCGTGCTCGGCGTCGACCGGCTCGACTACAGCAAGGGGATCCCGCTGCGCCTGGAGGCGTACCGGCGGCTGCTGGTCTCCGAACCGCAGTGGCGCAAGCAGGTGCTCTTTCTGCAGCTCGCCGTGCCCACGAGAAGCGGCATCCCGCAGTACCGCAAGCTGCGCCAGCAGGTGGAGCAGAAGATCAGCCACATCAACGGTGAGTTCGGGGATCCGGGAAGGATGCCGGTTCACTACCTCTACCGCTCGGTGCCGGAGCAGGAGCTTTCGGCCCTGTACCGCCTGGCCGATGTCGCCATGGTGACGCCGCTCAGGGACGGGATGAACCTGGTCGCCAAGGAGTACGTGGCCTCACGCACCGAGGACACGGGGGTGCTGGTGCTGAGCGAGTTCGCGGGCGTGGCTTCCGAGCTGGGTGAGGCGTTGAGCATCAATCCCTGGGATCTGGACGGCACCGCCCGCACCCTGAGCCGTGCCCTGAGCATGGATCCGAAGGAACAGAAGGAACGCATGTCAGCCCTGAGGCAGCGGGTTCTCAGCAAGGACGCCCGGCAGTGGTCACGGTCGTTTCTGGATACGTTGGCTTCCTTTCGGGGCACATCCTCGAGCACCGGTACACCCGGTAGCCCTCGACGTCGAACCT
>CBEVTG010000135.1:0-5763 GCA_965552745.1 uncultured bacterium | reverse complement strand
GGTCCACAGCACGGGTCTTGCCGCGTGGGTCGGGGGAGAGCTGGAGGGCATCACCGACTGGCCACCGCTCCTGATGATCGCAACCGTCGCCCTGTGCTCGACACTGCTGAGCGAGTTCGCCTCGAACACGGCCATAGCCTCGACCTTCATACCGATCCTGGGCGCCGCGGCGCACGGGGCCGGGTTGCACCCCTTCATCCTCATGGCTCCGGGCGCCATGGCGTCAACCCTGGGGTTCATGTTGCCGGTATCGACGCCACCCAACGCCATCGTCTTCGGGACGGGCTATATCCGTATCCCCGAGATGGTGCGTGCCGGAATCTGGATGGACGTTGTCGGCACGCTTCTGGTCGCGCTTCTGGTGTACTACATCAGCCTGCCGGTACTCGGCATTTCACTCTAGTTGTGCATGAAGGACCCATCCCCGGGGCTGTGAGAGGCCGGGATTCGGGCATGTCCAGGGTGTTGAGGTGTGGGTGGAAGGAGCAGGATGAGCGTTAGAGAATCCGCTTGTGGCGCCGGCGTCTCCGCGAGCCGCCGGCTTTGTTGCTGCGGCCCGGTTTCTGGCGCGAATCCTCGTGTCCCCAGGTCTCCGCCGGTGGTCCCTGGGGAATCCTTGCAGCGCGCTCACGCGCCTCGCTAATTGATACGCCGCGTCCGGAAAGCTCCTTGCCGTTCAGAGTCTCGATCGCTGCGGTTGCTTCCTCGTTGCTGCCGAGGGTAACGAAGGCGAATCCGCGAGGGCGGCCGGTTCCCCGATCGGTCGGGATGAAAACTTCCTGGACAGAGCGGCCTTCATTCTCAAAGAACCCCCGCACTTGTTCTTCGGTGATTTCGTAAGGGAGGTTTCCAACAAAAAGCCGGTTCCCCATAGCCTGCGCGTCCCTCCTAAGTATGCGGGCGACCCCGGAGTCAGCGATTGTCTCTGCAACATGAACCCCCCAACTGTCATGGGGTTACCGAGCCACCAGTTAATTATGAGTCTGGCCTTTCCCCGGGCCCATGTCAAGCGGAATCGGGCTGCGGTTGCGGTCGGCACGAAGATTCGCTACGATCTCTAGTTCGCTGGAGTTTTCTGTGGCTGCGAAGTGTCGCCGCAGATGAGGAAATGAACCGATGCTGAACAGCTACATCGAGGCAGCCGGACTCGCCGGCATCCACGAGAAGGTACAGCGCGGAGAGCGCCTGTCGCGGGAGGACGGCGTGTGCCTCTACCGCACACCGTATCTCAACGTGGTGGCCCACCTTGCCAACATAGTGCGTGAGCGGCTGCACGGGGACGTTGCCTTTTACGTACGCAACCAGCACGTCAACTACACGAACATCTGCAACAAGTTTTGCAAGTTCTGTGCCTTCTACGCCGTGCCGGGAGATCCGCGCGCATACACGCTCACCATGGAGGACGTCAAGCGCCGACTGCACGAGCATCTCTCAGAGCCGATCCAGGAAGTTCACATGGTGGCCGGTGTCAATCCACGGTTGCCATACTCGTATTACCTCGATCTGGTTCGCACCGTGAAGTCGGTGCGTCCAAATGTTCACGTGAAGGCCTTCACCATGATCGAGCTGGCCCAGATACAGCGAGTGGCGCGCAAACCCATCGAGACCGTGCTCGCGGAATTACGCGAGGCAGGCCTTGACTCGATTCCCGGCGGGGGCGCCGAAGTGCTGAGCGACCGCGTACATAAATCTCTATTCGCGCTCAAGCTCGGTGCCCCAGGGTGGCTGGATATGGCCCGCTCTGTGCACCGGTCAGGTCTGAAGTCGAATGCCACCATGCTCTACGGCCACATCGAGTCGATCGAGGAGAAAGTCGATCACCTGGTCACACTGCGCGAGGTGCAGGCCGAAACCAATGGGTTTCTGGCCTACATCCCCCTTGCATTCCACCCCGACAACTCCGAGATGACGTACCTGCCCGGATGTACCGGCGTGATGGATCTGCGCGAGATCGCGCTGGCCCGGCTCATGCTCGACAATTTTCCCCACATCAAGGCGTTCTGGATCATGATTTCACCCGCAGTCTCACAGGCATCTCTCTGGTACGGGGCCGATGACATTGACGGCACGATCGTACGTGAGGAGATCACCCACTCCGCGGGGGCCGATACGCCACAGGAACTGACACGAGCCGATCTGGTGCGCATGATCCATGAAAGCGGGCGGCGCGCTGTCGAGCGCGACACTCTGTATCGAGAGGTCGCGGCTTAGGAGATCCCGTGGCAGGCGCCCCGTCTCCAGATACCTCCGGCAAGCGTCGCTTCCGGGGCCCGCTAGAAAAGGTGAACCCAGGCGCCGCGCCTTCGGCGTCTAAGGCTCCGACGCCAGCGACCGCTGTCCGGGTAGCCGATATAGAAATGAAGGTCGCCGCCGGTGAGCGCCTGACCGGTGAGGACGCCCTTGCCCTGTTCCGTCACCCGAGCCTGCCCGATCTCGGCGCCATGGCGGATGAGGTTCGCCGCAGGAAGCATCCCGAGCCGATCGTCACTTACGTCGTTGGGCGCAATGTCAACTACTCGAACGTCTGCTGGGTGCGTTGCTCGTTCTGCAACTTCTACCGTGAGCCAGGAGCCGAGGGCGGGTACGTGCTCTCGAAAGAAACCCTGCATCGGAAAATTCAGGAACTGGTCGACATCGACGGCGTCGAGGTGCTGCTCCAGGGAGGGCTCAACCCCAAGCTCAAGATTGACTACTTCGAGAACCTCTTCCGGGACATCAAGGACCGCTTCCCCGTCAACCTGCACGCGCTCTCGACCTCGGAGATCGCCTACATTGCCCACATTTCCAACTTGAGCGTGCGTGAAACACTCGAGCGCCTGCGCGCCGCCGGACTCGACACGGTGCCGGGGGCGGGGGGGGAAGTGCTCTCGGATGACGTGCGCGCCACGATCGCACCGCTCAAGGGCTCGGCCGATGCGTGGATCAGCGTAATGCGCGAGGTGCACAATCTTGGCATGCGCTCCAGCGCCACCATGATGTATGGCTCGGTTGAAACGACCGAGCAGCGGATCGAGCATCTGCAGCGGGTGCGTGATCTTCAGGATGAAACCGGCGGATTTACGGCGTTCATACACTGGTCTTTCCAGAGTGAGGGAACCGAGCTCAAGGTCGAGCACCCCGCCAGCGGGTACGATCACCTGCGCACCATGGCCGTGTCCCGCCTGTTCCTCGACAACATTGATAACCTGCAGGCTTCCTGGGTAACCCAGGGGCCCAAGATTGCCCAGCTGTCACTGCACTTCGGCTGCAACGATTTCGGCTCCACCATGATGGAGGAAAACGTGGTCTCAGCCGCTGGCACCTGCTACAGTATGCCGATCTGCGAGGTACACCGGCTGATTGAGGACGCGGGCTATCGTGCGCAGCGCCGCAATACACTTTACGAACAACTCCCCACGCCGCCGCCGCCCGACACGCCGGCGGCGCGTCTTGCTTCCTCCGCTGTTACGGAGGGTGAGGTGCGCAGCGGCGAAACGATCTCCCTGGGGATCGAGGCTGCGTTCCCGAACCCTGTCGTCCCGGCCGGTGAGACGGGGGCAGAACCCTCCCCGGCGGCTGGGCGATCCTCTATGGATGCGATCGAGCGCTTCGAGCCCACCCCCCACGAGCGTCGCATCACGCGTCCCGACTCCCTCGACGTCCTGGACCGCACGCTCAAAATCGAGCGTGACGACGCCTGAGACGGAGGAGAGATCTTCTATAAGTTATTGAAATAATTGAATTTGTAAGTTTGATCCGTCTTGACACCTCAGGCACGGGGGACTATTCTTGCAACACAGCGGAATCGGCAGCCGCAGGCAGAGTCCACACTCCGGCCCGGCCCGCAGGTGCACCCAAACGAAGGGAGAACGAACGTATGGAGCAGGGTACTCAGGGGCCTCCCTCGGCCTCCAAATCGCAGGCGGCGGCTCCCACGCCCGCGCCCAAGAAGCCGCGCAAGCCGCGTCCCAAGGCCCTGATCGACGAGAACGGTTGCACCGGCTGCGACGCTTGCATCGTCGTCTGCCCGGTCGATTGCATTGACAAGATTGATGGCCCCGAACATCCCGGCATTAACACGGTCTGCCGGATCGACTGGGACCGCTGCACCGGATGCACCATTTGCGCGCGCGATTGTCCGTGGGAGACGATCGAGATGGTGAAGCCGGACGATCCGGGCATCGAAGAGAAAATTCTGCGCTACAAGGTTTCCTGAATCACACTCCTCACCGAGGAGGCAGGCTGAGAGAGTCCCGTGCCACGCACCCGGCTCGCAGACCCGACGCCCCGGGTCAGCCGAACCTTCAAACGCCGAAAAGTTTCCGATGCCGTACCCGCCCTTGGGGTGGAGCACGGTGCTCTCGCCGCTGCATTTCGCCGCTTCCTGCCCAGGGCCGTCCAGCGCGGTGACATCGTCGCTGACCTGGGCACGGGGCGGGGACGGGCGGCCCTGGCCGCGGCGGTCCTGGCTCGCAGGGTCGTCGGTATCGACCGGGACGTGCGAGCTCTCGACGCGGCCCGTGCCGATGTCGCTGCACAGAAACTCGAGCACGTCCAATTCGCGCTCGCTGATTTGGAGCAGCACGGTCTGCTGAGCCGCAGCCTGCGCCACCAGCTCGACTGTCCGGCCGGTTTCGATTCGGTCCTCGCGCACCTGTGCGTGTCCGATCGGATCCTCAAGCGAGCTGCGGCGCTGGTTCGACCGGGAGGCCGGGTGCTGGTCACGGCCCTGCATACCGATCAGTGGTACGAAACAGGGCGGACTTCCCGCTTCGCCTATGACGAACGGCGCCTGCTGCGCTCATTGCGGGCAGCCCGGCTCAGACCCGCAGATGTTGAGATCGAGACAACCGAGATGACTTTCTCGTCTACGGATCTCGTGAAAGATCTCTGTCTGGGTGGCTCCAGGGGAAAGCGTTACGCTGAGTGGCGGCGCGACGGGCGCTGGCGCTTCTTGCAGGAGGGCTTCAGCAATGGCCGGCGCACGCTGACCACCAGCTGCATCACCGTTCTCAGCGAGCGCGGTAGTCATCATTCCGGTGCACGGTCCCCACGCTGAGCGGTCACCGGCCCCTGAGCTCGGCAATGGGTGTGCTAGAATTCCTGTCAGATCATCTTCATCCTCTGCGACTCTAGAGTTTCCGCCATGAATCTCGAGCGGCTCGATACATGCCGTTGGCGCCTGCCACGCCAGGGAAAGATGCGTGTGGACGGGCTCATCTATGCCAGCGACAGGCTCATGCAGGTCTTGCGCGACGAACAGGCAATCACCCAGGTGGCCAATGTCGCACACTTGCCCGGCATCCTGCGCTATTCGTACGGCATGCCGGACATCCACTGGGGATACGGATTCCCGATCGGCGGGGTTGCGGCCACCGATCCGGACGAAGGGGTCATTTCACCCGGCGGGGTCGGCTACGACATCAACTGTGGCGTGCGCCTGTTACGCTCAGGTCTCGATCGACAGGAGGTAGAACCGGAGCTCGATCGACTGGTGAGCGCCCTCTATCGCTCGATCCCCAGTGGAATTGGCTCCCATCGCCGCGATCTCAGGATTGGCCGTGTGGAAATGGATCGTGTGCTCCGGCAAGGCGCCTCATGGGCCATCAAGAAGGGGCTCGGAGAGAACACCGATCTCGAAGTGATCGAGGAAGGCGGGCGGCTTTCCTGGGCCGATCCCGCCGAGGTCAGCGAGCGCGCCAAGCAGCGTGGAAGCGACCAGATCGGCACGCTCGGATCGGGAAACCATTTTGTTGAGGTCCAGTACGTGGACGAGGTGTACGA
>CBEVTG010000134.1:0-5810 GCA_965552745.1 uncultured bacterium | reverse complement strand
CGAGGCGGCCAGACCTCACCTGGCGACACCTCTGGCGCGCGCGCCCATCGCCGATCTGCGGGATCTGCTGGGTCACTGGCGACGAGCCCTTCTGGGAGTTGGATTTCTCGATCCGAAACACCCGGATCGTATGATGCGCTACTTCGAGCGCCTGTTCGGGCGCACCCAGCTCACCCGTCGCGATGTGCGTATCCTGCGGGGCCTGGCACACCAGATGGAATGGGCCGCCGGGCAGATCGAGCGCGCACCCGCAACTCGCAAGAGCCGAAAACAGGCGGGCCTGCCACCCGGACGGGCTGTGGTATAGTAGCGCTCCCGCCCAGGAGCAATCCCGGCGTCTCATGGCCGAAGAAGTCACCCTCGAGCGTAGTCTCCCGAACAGCCTCGACGCCGAGCGCTCGGTGTTGGGGGCCGTGCTCCTTGAGAACGCGGCCCTTCATCAGGCCCAGCAGATCCTCCGCGAAGACGACTTTTACCGAGACGACCACCGTCGCATCTACCGCACCATGGCCGAGCTGTCCGAACGTTCGGCCGCCATCGATCTGCTCACAGTCAAGGAAGAGCTGGAGCGACGCGGCGAGCTGGACGCGGCCGGAGGCTCGAACTATCTCGCCTCACTCGTGGATGGAGTGCCCAAGTGGGCGAACATCGAGCACTACGCGCGCATCGTCAAAGAGAAGGCGACGCTGCGCAACCTCATTTCCTCGGCTCACCAGATCATCTCCAGTGCGCTCGGAGCCGAGGAGGGCGCCGACGACATCCTGGATTCCGCCGAACGCTCCATCATGCGAATCGCCGAACACCGGCTGCGGGCCGGGTTCGTGCCTCTGAGGACGGTGGCCGACCAGAGCCTGCGTGTCATCGAGAAACTCTCCGAACAGCACGAGCTGATCACCGGCCTGGCAACCGGCCTGGAGCGCTTCGACGAGCTCACTTCGGGCCTGCAGCGCGGGGATCTCGTGGTCCTGGCGGGCCGGCCCTCGATGGGCAAGACGGCACTTGCGCTCAACATCTCGCAGCACGCGGCCGTCAAGAACAAGCAGAAGATTGGCATTTTCAGCCTGGAGATGACCAAGGAGCAGTTGTTTCTTCGACTGCTCTGCGCCCAGGCCCGCGTGGACGCTCACCGTCTGCGTACGGGGACTCTCACGAAGGCCGACTGGACCAAGATGACGCTAGGGTTCGGCCAGCTCGCCGACGTGGAGATGTACATTGACGACACCCCCGGCATCAGCATTCTCGAGATGCGCGCCAAAGCCCGGCGTCTGAAGCTCGAGCGGGGCCTCGATCTCCTCATCGTCGACTATCTGCAGCTCGTCCGGGGCCGCGGCCGCTACGAAAACCGCACCCAGGAGATCTCCGACATCTCCCGCTCGCTCAAGAGTCTGGCCAAGGAACTCGATCTTCCCCTCATCGCCATCTCGCAGCTATCTCGGGCCCCCGAAACCCGTGGCGGGGATCGCCGCCCGCAGCTCTCCGACCTGCGCGAGTCGGGAGCCATCGAGCAGGATGCCGATGTCGTCGCTTTTCTTTATAGAGAGGAAGTGTACAAGCCGAACGACGAAAACAGGGGCCGCGCCACACTGATCATCGGCAAGCAGCGTAACGGCCCCATCGGCGATGTGGACCTCGTCTTCCTCAAGGAGTACACACGCTTCGAGAACCCTGAGTGGCGGGCCGATGGCTGACACTCAGTCCGCCACCCATGCTACCTGGGCCGTCGTCGACCTGGACGCTCTTGCCTGGAACGTGCGTGTGCTACAGCGCCAGGTTGGCGCCGAGTGCCGCCTGATGCCGGTCGTCAAGGCGGATGCCTACGGACATGGAGCGGTAGCCGTGGCACGCTGCCTGCAGAACGAAGGCGTCGACTGGTTCTGCGTGGCACGACCCCGGGAAGGCGTTGAGCTGAGAGAAGCTGCGCTGAAGCCGTCAATCCTGGTTCTCGGACCGCTGGCGCGCGAGGGTCTGGAGATCTGCGCCGCGCACAATCTCATCCCCACCCTGTTTGATGCCGCAGGGCTCGAGGCACTCGAGAAGATTGGCAAGAAGCGCCGCCGGAAGATCGAGTTTCATCTGAAAATTGACACGGGCATGGGGCGTCTGGGCTTGCAGATCGACTCCCTATCCGAGTGGCTCGGACAGCTGGCGCGCTGCAAACACGTCCATCTCACAGGACTCTACTCGCATCTGGCAGCCATCGAGTCGATTCGCGGCGATCACGCCCGCCAGCAGGTCGAGCAGTTTCACGCGGCTGCAGCTCAGGTGGAGGCCGCCCGGCAGACCCTGAAGCTCAAACATATGGCTGCTTCGAGTGCCATTCTCGATCTTCCCGAAGCCTGGCTGCAGGGTGTGCGCTGTGGCCTGGTCCTGTACGGCGTGTACCCGAGCCATGGTGCCAGTCGGCTGGGTCTGCGCCCGGTCATGGCCGTTCGCACCCGGGTGGCCATGGTCCGCGAAATTCCCGTCGGCAACCCTCTTGGATACGAGGGAACTTTCGTCACCCAGCGTCACTCACGCATCGCGGTGCTGCCGATCGGCTACGCGGACGGTCTGCCCCGCGCGCACTCGAACCGCGGCTGCGTCTCGCTCGGTGGACACCGGGCCCCGATCGTCGGGCAGGTCAGCATGGATCTCACCCTGGTGGACGTGACCGATGTCCCGGCGGTCCAGAGCGGGGACGAAGTGATCATCTTCGGCGACGAAGGACGGGGGCGCGCGCTGGAAGAGTTTGCAAATGACGCGGGCATCAGCCCTTACGAGATCCTGTGCCGGGTCGGGGTCCGCGTGCCACGCCTGTACCGGCAAAGCGGCAACGTGACGGCCAGCCGGGAGTGGGTGGCCTCCGGTGCGGCCACGACTGCTACACCCGCTGCCGTCCCGCGCGTCCGATCATGATCCTCCGGTTCCCCCGGCCCGGGATCCTTCCATGAAAAAGCGCAACACTCAGATCTTCAGCTGCGACGCGTGCGACTACCGCTCTCCGAAATGGCTGGGGCGCTGCCCCTCATGCGCCACCTGGGACTCGATGTCGGAGCATACCGAACACCCGAAGCCATCCCAGGGACGCCTCAGATCGATCGCCGCCCCCGCCCATGCGGAGCCTTACGATCAGCTGACTCTGGAGGGTTCGCGCCGCATCCCTTCCGGGATCACCGAGCTCGATCGTGCTCTGGGGGGAGGTTTTGTGCCTGGCATGCTCGTCCTCCTCGGAGGTGAGCCGGGGGTCGGAAAGTCGACGCTTGCGCTGCAGTGCGCCTCGGTCCTCGGTAGGAAGGACGGCCCGGCCCTGTATGTAACCGCTGAAGAATCAAAGGCACAGCTGCGGCTGCGCGGTGAACGACTGGCCCTCAAACCAAGCGGCCTTCTCGTGCTGGCCGAGAACGATCTGATCGCCATCGAGGAAGAAATCGAGCGCCTGTCACCTGCGTTTGCAATCGTGGACTCGATCCAGGCGGTGGCCTCTTCTGAGCTGCCGGCCTCAGCGGGCAGCGTCGTGCAGGTTCGCGAGTGCGCTCTGCGCTTCCTGGCGCTCGCCAAGAGCCGTGCCCTGCCCATGTTGCTGGTGGGTCACATCACGAAGGAGGGGTTCCTGGCGGGTCCCAAGCTCCTCGAGCACATGGTGGATACGGTGCTGACGTTCGAGGGGGATTCGGATCACGCGCACAGGATGCTGCGCTGCACAAAAAACCGCTTCGGACCCATCGACGAAGTGGGCATCTTCACCATGGCGCAAACCGGCCTCCAAGGCCTGGTGAACCCCAGCCAATGGTTCCTCAGAGACCGCCAGGCCGGCACCCCGGGCTCCGCGGTGACCGTCCATCGAGAGGGCAGCCGTACGTTCCTGGTCGAGGTACAGGCGCTCGCCGGCCGTCCGGCCCATGGCTCGCCCCAGCGCACGGCAGTCGGGATCGATTCGACCCGGCTGTCGCTCATCGCTGCCGTGCTGGAAAGACACATCGGACTGCCCCTGACCTCTCTCGACCTGTTCGCTAACGCCGCCGGCGGCGTGCGCCTGCAGGATCCGGGAGCCGATCTGGCTCTGGCCGCCGCACTTGCCTCCGCCGTCACGCAACAGAGCCTCGAACCGCATACCGCATTTCTGGGCGAGATCGGTCTGGGAGGAGAAATTCGCTCGGTGCCGCGCCTCGAGGAGCGCGTGCGAGAGACCGCGCGTTGCGGTTTTTCCTGCGTGGTGCTGCCCGAACGAGATTCGGATCGTGCGAAGCAGGCAGGCCTCGAGGTCATCGCGGTACGCTCGGTGGCTCAGGCCCTCGAGACCCTCTTCGACCTGCGCTCGATCAACGATCTACCGGCGGTCCAGGCTCCGGTCAACCGACCCAAGACATCCCGCCCGTTCAACCTGAAGGGAGGACCCATAACCCATGCATGATCGAATCCACCCCTGTCGCCCCCACGCAGCGCTGCTGATCTGCGCGCTGGCGGCCGGGCTGATCGTCTCAACCCGGCCCGTCCTGGCCACGGATTGGCTGGTCTTGCCATTTGCCAACGAGAGCGACGAACCGGCGCTTGACTGGCTCGGCGAGGGGATCGCTATCAGCCTCGAGGAACACCTTAGATCTGGCGGCCAAACGACTATCCCTTATGATGAAATACGAGAGTTGCTTTCCAAATGGCACGTGACCCGCGGCCGGTCTGTGACCCTGGCGACGGCTCTCAAGGCCGCAGAGATTACGGGGGTCTCACGGGTAGTGACCGGATCGTTCAGGGTTGCGGAAGGCAAGCTCAGCGTCGACGGCAAGGTTCTCGATCCGCTCGGACCGGAGGTTCTGGGTGAGGTCCATGAGAAAACCCGGCTCGGCAACCTTTTCGACCTGTATACGGACCTGGCACGTGCAGTGTGGCGTTCCGGCCGCAAGAAAATGCCCTCGTTCCGACAACTCAACGAGACGGTCGAGGCTCCGCCACTTGCCGCCTATGAGCGGTACGTTCGCGCCCGGCTCGAAGCGGAGCCCGGAGAACGGCTGGACGGCCTGCGGAAAGCAGCCGCTACTTTTCCGACGTATGCCCTGTTGCAGTACCGCCTGGCCGAGGCCCTCTACGACGCTGGCAGGCAGGATGAGGCTCTGAATACGCTCATACGCCTGCACCCGGCCCGTTTCCTTCTGACTCCTGAAGCCTATCTACTGGAGGGAGAGCTGCATTTCAGGGACGAGAATCCGGTGGCCGCGGAACAGGCCGTGGTTGCGGCACTGGAGATACAGGACTCCGCCCAGGGACGCCTGCTGCATGCCGAGATTCTTCTAACGCGTGGCCTGGAGGATCAGGCCCGGCGCGAGCTCGAGCAATCCCGGCAACTGGGTATCTCCGAGGAAGAGTATGAAGCCCTTTTCAGAAGAATGACCGCCGCGGAAGACACGCCGCAGCCCTGAGGGGGACACTGCCGGGCGGGTTCAGTGAGCCGGGGCGTCTTCAACGCCGGGATCGAGAGGGATGGCTCGTACCGTTTTCCCTGCCTCGCGTAACGGCGCCACTGCTTCCTCGGGCCCCACAATGAGCGTCACCAGGCCCGCGGGTTGTATGAACGTCCGGGCCACGCGCCGGATCGCCTCGCCGTCCACCTTCATCACCTGTGCCAGATACGTGTCGAGGTAGTCGTTCGGGTAACCCAGTGCCAGGCGGTAGAGCCGGCGTTCCACGATCGCGGCCGGCGAGGAGAACTCGAACACAAAGGAGTACTCCACACGATCTCGAGCAACCTGCAACTCCTCGTGGCCCGGGGGCAGTCTGCGGACGTCCTGGAAAACGGACTGCACTGCTTCCAGAGCCTCGAGAACACGTCCGGGCCGTGT
>CBEVTG010000133.1:0-5817 GCA_965552745.1 uncultured bacterium | reverse complement strand
CACCCAGACTCCCACAGGCACTCCCCTCAACCCCGACTGCATCGCCGCCGTCAATACATCCCGTGTGAGCAGCCATGGCGCACCACGCGGAGATCGAACTGCAGCGGCACTACCAGCCGACGAGAGTTGCAAACAGAACTCGACTGCGCAGGAACTGCCCCAGGAGTCGGGCCGCGCCCGTGTCGAGAGACCGTGCCTGAGTGCGCCGGGTACCCGCGCAGCGGGTGACGCGCGAGGGAGAGGCGAGCGCAGGCGTCGCCTGCGCGCAGCCGTGTCTAGAGACATGGGTGCGGCCCGGCTTCAGTCACCGCCTGCATCTGAGGAGGCAGCGCCCCGCAGCGCGCCGCTGGCGTTCGAGCGTCTCGAGCCGCTCACCGACCCGGCCACCTGCGATCTCATCCGGCGCGGCGACACGATGGGCGTGTTCTACGTCGAATCGCCCGCCATGCGACAGCTGCAGCAGAAGACCCACCAGGGGGACTTCGAGCACCTGGTCATCCACTCTTCGATCATCCGTCCCGCAGCCAACGAGTACATCCGCGAATATGTCCGGCGGCTGCGGGGCGGCGCCTACACCTCATTGCATCCAATCCTGGAGAAAATCCTGCAGGAGACTTACGGCATCATGGTCTACCAGGAGGACGTGTCCAGGGTCGCCATGCGCATGGGGGGATTCGACGCCGGCGCGGCGGACGGGTTGCGCAAGGTACTGTCGAAAAAGTGGGCCGGTCACCGAATCGAGGATTACCGTCGGCGTTTCTTTGCCGGAGCCATCGAGCGCAACGTGCCGGAAGCCATCATTCAGCGAGTCTGGAACATGATCCTGTCATTCTCCGGTTACTCGTTCTGTAAACCGCACTCGGCCTCCTACGCGCTGCTGTCGTACAAATCGGCTTTCTTCAAGGCGCACTATCCGGCCGAGTTCATGGCCGCCGTGATCTCGAACCAGGGCGGTTACTACTCGACCTTCGCCTACGTGTCCGAGGCCCGGCGCATGGGCCTGCGAGTATTGCCCCCAGACATCAATGCCAGTGAACGCGTCTACACCGGCCGGGGAAGCAATCTGCGCATCGGTCTCATGCAGGTGCAAGCATTGAAACAGGAAACGCTGGACAGGCTGCTCACCGAGCGCGGACGCGGCGCATCGTTTTGCTCGTTCGGAGATTTCCTCAGACGCGTGGATCCTCATCCGTCCGACGCCGCCCGCCTGGTGCGTTGCGGCGCCTTTGACTCCGTGGCGGTAGACGTCAGCCGTCCCGCGCTGCTGTGGCAGCTCAAGGCCTGGGAGGCCCGTCGCCGGCCCGGCACGTTGTTCGAGCCCGATCTACCGTCCCTGCCCCACCCTCCGCAGTACAACGAACAACGCCTGCTGTGCGACGAGGTTGAAACACTTGGTTTTCTCGCCAGCCGCCATCCGTTGACGCTTTACCGGAGCGCCATGAAACGATGGCGCTCCATAGCCGGACGCGATCTGATCCGCCACACCGGCAAAGAGATCACTACCATCGGCTGGTTGGTGACCGGGAAGATTGTCAACACCCGCGGCGGTGAACCAATGGAATTTCTATCGTTCGAGGACACCACCGCCATTTACGAGACCACGTTCTTTCCGCAAGCGTACGCACGTTTTTGCTCGCTGCTCACGCGCAGCCGCCCGTTCGTTCTGCGCGGGAAAGTGGAGGAGGATTTTGGAGTCGTGACGCTGACCGTAAAGGATGCACGTCCCCTTGTGCCCGAACGCGCGGAGACTTCGGCCCGACAGCTGGAGACCGCGCTCGCTCTGCGGCCCTGAGAAAGGGCGCATCCAAAGATACCGCCTGTGTTAATCTCTTCCTGCTTCAGGGAAACCTGAAATCCCGATACCAACACTGGAGGCGTGACGATGCGGGGCAACTCTGCGGACGTGATCCGTTTCATCTGGACAACGTGGACAGCGGCGGCAGCTGTCTGGCTGCTCGCATGCGGCGCTCCCTTTCCTCCTCAATCCACCACGGAACTACTTTCCGCCGATATGATTCTGGTAAACGGGAAAATCATAACCGTGGATCCTCATGACTCGATCGCCGAGGCTATGGCGATCAAGGATGGCAAGATCGTCGAGACCGGGCGAACGAGCGAAATCGAGAAGCTCGCAGGCGAGCATACGCGGGTCGTGGACCTCGACGGGCTCACGGCAACTCCGGGCCTCATCGATTCCCATTGCCATTTTGCGAGCGGAGGAATCACCCGGCTCTATTCCCTCGATCTCAGCTACCCGAGCGTCAAGAACATCCCGGAGGTCGTGGCAAAGGTCCAGACCTCCAGCAAGGATCACAGACCCGGAGAGTGGATCCGTGGTGGCGGCTGGGACGAGGGAAAATTCTCCGAGCTGCGTTATGTCTACGCTTCGGATCTTGATGCCGTGTCTCCGCAGAACCCCGTGTGGCTGGTGCACACCATGGGCCATTACGGCACTGCCAACAGCCAGGCACTGAAACTGGCCAACATTACCCGGGACACCCCGGACCCGCCGGGAGGTACGATTGACCGTAATCCTGACGGCACCCCGACAGGAGTGCTCAAGGAGCTGGCCATGGACCTGGTCGAGGGCCTGATTCCCGATCTGACCCAGGAAGAGATCGAAACGGCGATCGCGGAAATTTCCACGGAGTTCAACAAGGAAGGCATGACCGCCATCAAGGACCCCGGGATCGGCATGGATCTGTGGCGGGCTTACCAGGGAGTTCTCGAAGACGGAAACCTTTCCGTGCGGGTCCTAGCGCTCTGGCGGTCCGGCGAGACGGTCGCAGACGCCCGGGAACTCATCGAACGGATCGGCGCCTTTACCAAGCCTCACATGTCAACCGGTGACGATCACTTGATCTCCGGTGGGATCAAGATTGGCCTGGATGGAAGCGGTGGTGCGCGCACCGCCTGGGTGCACGCTGAGTGGAACAAGAACTTTACGGATCGGGACATCGGAAACTTCGGCTACCCGCTCATCGAACCGGAAATCTTCCGCCAGCAGTTCCAGCTCTACCACGACGCTGACCTCCACGTGGGCGTTCATGCCATTGGAGATCGGGCCATCGATCTGGTTGCGGATACCTACGCTGCCGCCCTCGAGCGAAAGCCAACTTACGGTCTCCGCCACAGCATCATCCACACGAACGTTCCTACAGAACACGCGCTGGAGCTGATCGCCGGGATGCAGAAAACCCATGACGCGGCGTACCCGGAGTCTTCACCCACGTTCATGTGGTGGATAGGAGACACGTATGCCGGGAACTGGGGGCCTGAGAGAAGCAGCAGGCTGAATCCTTTCAAGACCTTCAGCGATCGAGGCATCAAATGGGGAGCCAGTTCCGATTATTCGGTCACACCCTTCCCCGCGCGCTACGGACTATGGGCCTCGGTAGCTCGTGAAACCCTGCTGGGCGTCTATGGAAAGAACCCTTACGGCATGGAAGAGTCCATTGATATTCACACGGCGCTTCGTTCCTACACGATCTGGAACGCCCGGCAGCTCTTCATGGAAGACAAGATCGGCTCTCTTGAAAAAGGTAAGTACGCCGATATCGCGGTATGGGACAGGGATCCTTACACTATCCCCTCGGCCGAAATAAAGGACCTGAAATGCCACATGACGCTCCTCGGAGGCGACATCGTCCACCTGGCTGAGGATACCCCCATCCGCATGTCCCCTCCCACATGAGCCGTGACCTACAGGGAGTTTCGGTGGCTCCCCCACCCAGTCGGATCGAGATCCTGGCACAGACTCCACCCGGACCCCTCCCGATCGTTGTGTGTTACGCCCTGCTGTGCGTCATCTGGGGCACGACCTGGGCTGCGATCCAGATTGGCCTGGAGGGCATTCCGCCTTTCAGCGGTGCGGCCCTGCGTTTCGCGGTTGCTGCGGTCGTGTTACTGCTTCTGGCGGGTGTGCTCGGAGTCAGACTCGGCACGAGCCGACGGGAAAGGGTCTTGTGGCTGGTCAACGGCGCGCTCTCATTCACACTGACGTATGGCGTCGTCTACTGGAGCGAGCAGTGGGTGCCCTCAGCGCTCGCCTCGGTGCTGTTTGCGACCTACCCGCTGTTCATGGGTGTTCTGGCGCACCTGTTCCTGCCGTCGGAGCCCATGAGGCTTCTGGAGGCGTTCGGCATCCTGGCTGGATTCGGGGGCGTGGCCGTGATCTTTTCCGAAGATCTTTCTTCCCTCGGTGGAGCCGAGGTAACCACGGCTGCGCTGGTCATGCTGATCTCCCCTCTGACCGCGGCGATCTCGAGTGTCATTGTGAAACGCTGGGGCCATGGCGTGCACCCTTTTTCGCTGACCGGTGTGCCGATGGCCATTGCGGCGGGAGTCCTGGGTGCGCTGGCCCTGGCTACTGAGCGTGACCACTCTTTCACGTGGAACGCGACCTCGGTCGCAGCGATACTCTACCTGGCGATTTTCGGATCGGCGGTCACCTTCACGCTCTACTACTGGCTGCTCTCGCACCTGCCGGCCAAGCGCATGGCGTTGATTGCCTACGTCATCCCGGTGGTGGCCATCCTGATCGGCGTGATGCGCGGTGAACCGCTGACCAGCCGCGTGCTCCTAGGCTCCGTCATCGTCATCATTGGCGTGGCTCTGTCGATCCACCGGCCGCATAACCGCAGACCGCCTGACCCGGGCCATCCCGAGGATTCTCCAGCCAGGGGAAACGCGTCACCTCTGCTATAATACGTACTGTAAATAAATTCACTCCACCCTCAAGGAACAGTCGGGGGCGCTCGTCGAGCGTCCTCCAGGCTACCTGCTCGGATGCCCGCCTGAGGCGAGTCCGCGGCCGCCCAATCGGAGGCTGTCATGACAATAGATGCAACCTTCATCGAGAAATTCAGAGCTCGGAACCCCGAATCGCTCCGCCGCTGGGAGGATGCCTGTTCAGCGCTGCCACTGGGGGTCTCGAGCTCTTTTCAATACATGGATCCGTACCCCATCTTCATCGAGCGCGCCCAAGGCTCCAGGCTCTTCGACGCCGACGGTCACGAGAGCATCGACTTTGCCATGAGCCACGGTTCGATGCTGGTCGGGCACGCCCATCCGTCAATCGTGCGCGCCGTGCAGGAGCAGGTCTCGCGCGGCACGATTTACTGCCACCCGACCGACATCGCAGTCGAGGTGGCCCGGGAACTCCAGCGTCGTTACCCGATCGATGGTCTCGTGCGCTTCACGAACTCCGGAACCGAGTCGACGATGCACGCCCTGCGTGTTGCGCGCGCCTACACAGGCCGCGAAAAGATCATCAAGTTCGAAGGGAATTATCATGGGGCCCACGACGCGGTCTTGATCAGCATCATGCCTCGCCGTGGATACCTGGGAAGAGATGACCGGCCACGCAGTCTTCCGGTGTCAGAAGGCATTCCATCCGCAGTGATCGAAAACACTTGCGTGGCCGCCTTCAACAACCTGGAATCGGTTGAGTACCAATTCGACCGCCACCTCAACGAGATCGGCGCCGTCATCGTCGAACCGGTCATCATGAACGCCGGCATGGTGGTACCTGAGCCAGGATTCCTGGAGGGGTTGCGCGATCTGTGCAATCGCAACGGGGCGTTGCTCATCTTTGACGAAGTCAAGACCGGCGTGAAGATCGCACCGGGAGGGGCGGTGCAGCTCTACGGAGTCAGGCCAGACATCGTTTGCCTGTCAAAAGCTATGGGAGGTGGCATGCCCATCGGGGCGTTCATCGGCCGGCGGGAAGTGATGGAGACCATCTCCCGTTTCGAGGTGACGCACGTTGGAACCTATAACGGTAACCCTGTTTGCCTGGCGGCTGCGCGCGCCGCG
>CBEVTG010000132.1:0-5848 GCA_965552745.1 uncultured bacterium | reverse complement strand
CTCACCAGATCAAACGCATCGCGCGCCGGGCTTCGCTGGGGCTGGCGCGCATGGGGAGCATCTCCGGGAGCGGATCCGGGGACATCTTCATCGCCTTCTCGACCGCGAACGAAGGACGGGTGGTGGCAGAGCACACCGTGCGGCTCGAGATGTTCCCGAGCGATGAGATGGATTCACTGTTCGAGGCGACGGTGCAGGCAACCGAGGAGGCGATCGTCAACGCCATGATTGCCGCCGAGACAATGACCGGCGCCGACGGTATCACCGTGAGGGCTTTGCCTCACGATGAGCTGCGAACCGTGCTTCGGAAGTACAGCCGGCTCCCGGAGTAAGAAGCGCTACGGTTCTTCAGGCGGTCAGCGGACGATGACCCGGCTCTGCTCGCGCATGAACTGCTGCACGTAGTAGGGCCCCCCACCTGCCTTACCAGAGGAGCCGCTGCCTTTCCAGCCACCGAACGGATTGATTCCCGGCCAGGCTCCCGTCGTCGCTCCGGCCCGGCGGTTGACGTAGACCACACCTGCTTCAATCTGGTTCAGGAATGTCTTGATTTGCTTTGAGTCTTCGCTGAAGAGACCGGCCGTGAGGCCGAACTCGGTGTCATTGGCCAGGCTCATTCCCTCTGCGAAGGAATCTATCTCAGCCACACAGACGATCGGCAGGAACATCTCCTCCTTGAAGAGATTGTGACCCTTATCCAGTCCGTCGACCACGGTCGGGGTGACGAACAGGCCGTGAGTGTACGGCTCCTTCTTGAGAACCTCTCCTCCGGCCAGGATTTCACCATCCTTACGCGCGGATTCGACATAGCGTTCATAGTTGCTGACCGCGGCGGGGTTGATGACCGGCCCCAGGTAGATGTCCCGCTGCAGAGGATCTCCAATGGTGATCTTCGCAGTCTTCTCCAGCAGGAGATCCATGAACTTGTTCTTGACCTTACGTTCCACGTAGACCCGGGAGCAGGCACTGCACTTCTGACCACCCAGACCGAACGCCGACCGCACCACGCCGTCGGCAGCTTTGTCGAGATCGGCCTTCGAGGTGATGATGGCGGGGTTTTTCCCGCCCATTTCCGTAATGCAGGGTTTCGGGTAGAGGGTCGAGAAACTCTTAAAAATGTCAAATCCCACTTCCTTCGAACCCGTGAATAGAATTCCATCGACGCCGTCATTGGTGACGAGTTCATTCCCGATGGTTCTGCCGGAGCCGCTCACATAGTTGAACGCCCCCGCTGGAAGACCCGCTTCGGCGAGACAGCGGTGGATCCAGATCGGAGTCCATGGGGTGTCGCTGGAGGGTTTCAGAACCACCGTGTTACCCGCGACCAGGGCTCCAATCGAAGGTCCGGCCGCCAGCGCCATGGGAAAGTTGAACGGCGAAATAACGGCCCAAACTCCGTAGGGACGCATCACATCGATATTCTCTTCGTTCCGGGAAAGCTTTGCCATGGCCTTCTCGAAGCCCTTGTTCTTTTCCATTTGGTCGCAATAGTAGTAGAAGAAATCCACCGTCTCTTCGACGTCCCCCATCGCTTCCGTACGGTTCTTGCCCGCCTCATAGCCCATGGTGGCGGAAATGGCGTACTTATACTTGAGCATGATGTCGCCGGCCTTCCGCAGCAGTTGGATGCGCTTGCGGTAGCCCAGGTCGCGCCATTCCGGATAGGCCTTGCGCGCTGCGGCGATCGCCTGGCGCGCGTGTTCAGGCGTCCCTTTCTGGAAGCGCCCGACCAGGAGCCGGCTGTCGGAAGGCGAGCGATTATCAAACTCCCCCTCGTCGGAGCGCACGGTCTGATCCCCGATGATCATCGGATGCGATTTTCCAAGCTGCGCCTTTATCTTGGAAATGGCCTTGTCGTACAGCTTATGGAACTCTTCACCCGGGGATCCAAGAGTCGCGTAAGTGATCCTTCCGCCCCCGCTGCCTTTGCGCGTCGCCATTACTTTCCTCCCTGACCTTTCAGAAATTCGTCAGCCGCTCCGTCCGCCAGTTCCTGCGTCTCGTACAGCCCCTCGAACAGGGTCAATCCACGTGCCTCCGATCCCATCGCGTCCGGCAAGCGAACCACCATCACGTGCCAGGAGTTCTCGAAGTCGCTCAAGAACACCTCGTAGGCGTGGGTAGAGGTCTGTACTACGCGCTTAATCGTCTGTGGCACTGGCTCTCGCTAGCCTGCAACAAGGCTGGCCGTGTTTTTATGGATTCCGTTGCGAGTGAAGGTACTCTACCACCCGGCTTTTGACCTGTAAAGCCTTTGTCCGGAGGTCGCTCTGGGGAGTTGATGTCCCGGCATGCGGACCGGGCTTCGTACTATCTCCTGTGCGGTTTGAGCCTGTGCTAGGATGATATTTCGTATTTACTGCTGAGTACCGGGCTCCTTCTGGTAGTCGTTGCGAACCCCTCCCATGGTGCGCCCCGAACCTTCCCGCGGGCTGACGAGAGGTGTCGCGATTGGAAACAGGTGTATGTAGCGCAGAAGTCCTGCGGCGACGGAGTGGCGCAAATGGCTTCACCCTGGTGGGTCCGGGACGGACTGGAAGTAAGACAGGGCCACCTGGCCATGGCGGGTCTGGACCTCGAATGCCTCGCCCGGGAGCACGGAACACCTCTCTACGTTTACGATACCGCCCGCATGGAGGCGAACGCGCGGCGCTTGGCCCGGGCGCTCGAATCGGCCGGACTGCGCTACAGGGTTCTCCTGGCCCTGAAATCGCAGCGCCATCCAACGGTTCTCAAACGTTTGCGCGCAGCGGGTGTTGGTATCGACGCCTGTTCACCCAACGAAGTGAGCCTGGCGCTCGAGAGCGGCTGGAAGGCGGAGGAAATTTCCTACACCGGCACCTGCCTGAGCCCGCGTGACTGGGACAGGATTCTTGCCCACCCGCTGCAGTTGAACCTGGATTCTCTGAGTGCCATCCGTCAGCTCGGCGAGCGCCTTCCTGGTCGCACGATTGGCCTGCGCCTCAACCCCGGGGTGGGAGTGGGCTACTCCGAGAAACTAGCCTACGCCGGGAACAAACCCACCAAATTTGGCATCTACCCGGATCAGTTGCAGACCGCCCTCACGATGGCCAGGAGCCATGATCTGCGGGTCAACGGCATCCACTTTCATATCGGATCGGGCTGGCTCCGTGGAGACCTGGGTCGCTTCCTCGAGGTGGTCCAGCAGGTGGCCGCCGTGGCAAAAGAGGTTGCCGATCTCGAATACGTGAACGTGGGGGGCGGCATCGGCGTTCCCCTGCAGGAATCGGAAGAGGCAGTGGACATCAACGCCTACGCCAGGGGTCTTGCCAGGCACCTTAGCCCGCTGGGCGTCACGGTCATTTGCGAACCGGGCGATTTCATTGCCAGGGACGCAGGAGTGCTGCTCGCGGAGGTGGTGTGCATCGACGAGAAAGGTGGAGAGACCTTCGTCGGAGTCGATTGCGGCTGGAACGTGTGGTGCGCACGGTTCATTTACCAATACGCACAGGAAGTGCTGCTGTGCCGCGCACCGGCTGACAAGCCGCGCCGGCGGTATACCATTGCGGGGCACATCAACGAGGCCTCCGATCTGTTTGCCGAAGGCGTCCTTCTTCCGGAGGTGCGTGAGGGAGATGTGCTGGCCCTTCTCAACGCCGGGGGCTACGGCGCCAACATGTCCTCACTGCACTGCTCGCGTCCGCATGCCGGAGAGATCGCTCTATAACCCCTGATTTCCTCCCTTTCGCAGATCCAAGGGAGCCCCGCGCGCCCCGGACAGCAGGCGATCCGCCTCCTCGCTTCGTCCCGACTCCCTCAGGAGACTTGCCAGGGCGCGGCGCACGGAGGATTCATCCGGAACGTGTTCGAGGCACTTTCGTAAAGTTTGTTCCGCCGCACTGCTCTTACCCCGCCGCCGCTGTAGTGCGGCCAGGTTCAGGGCGGCCTCGATAAACCCCGGATTCTCGTCCAGGAGCAGACTCATGGTCCGCTCGGCCCCGTCAAGATCCCCGCGGCGAGCCTGCAAGTAGGCCAGGTTGTTCTTGATTCTGGGATCCCAGGGATTCACCTCTTCGGCTGCACGCAGGTACTGCTCCGCCTCCCCGAACCTTCCCTGTCGCAGTGTGATCGTGCCCAGAGCGTTCAGGGCCTCCGCATCGGCCGGGGCCCATTCGAGGAGCTTCGCGTACTGGCGCTTGCCCTCCTCGACACGCCCGATCCCGAGCAAGGATCTGGCCAGCAACCTACGGCAGAAGATATTGGATGGGTCTTCCGCGAGAATCGCCTCCAGATTCCCGGCCGCCTCTGCGTACCTCCGGGCCTCGAACGCTTCAGAGGCCCGCGTGATCCGTGGCAGGAGGTCCACCTGTTGCTTCGGATCGGCGCCCACGGCACCGGCATTTTCACCTGAGAGTCCCCCGATGTAGCCCAGGCTCTCGAGCTGGCGGCGCAGTTCTCCCTCGGGTCTCGCCACCTCCACCTCCCGGGCCGGTATCAGCCCGTCACGGATGCTCTCGAGCCGGGAGCGCATCTCGCCGGCTCGCTGCAGCTCACGGGCCACAAGGTTACGGATCTCCCCGGGATCGGCCTCCAGATCGTAGAGCTCCTCACGGGGCGCAGAGATGTATTTCCAGCCCCCGGTCCGCAGAGCGCTCAAAGCGCTCCACCCGAACTGCAGAGCGGGCTGACGGGTCTCGAGCAACGCTTCCAGCCCCGGATCGTCATCGCTGCCCAGCAACAGGTCCACGAGCGAGACTCCCTCAATCCGGTCCCGCACGGCGACGCCGAACAGATCGAGGATGGTCGGCATTACGTCGATGAGGCGCACCTGCGAGCGCACGACGCGGCCGGCAGGCAGGACGGCGGGATAACGCAACACTAGAGGCACGCGCACAGCTCCCTCATACAGGAAAACACCGTGGGTCGGCTCCCCATGTTCTCCCAGACTCTCACCGTGATCACCCGCCACGACAATCAGGGTGCGATCCAGGAGCCCCCGGGAACGCAAACTCTCGAGGATTTGCCCTAGAGCCTCGTCCGTAAACGCAACCTCGGCATCGTATGGATCAGATAGACGTTCGCTCCAGGGGCCGGGAGCGTCGTACGGTGCGTGAGGATCAAACATGTGGACCCACAGAAAGAAGGGTCCGCTCTCATCAGAAAGCCATTCCTCAGCCAGCCGGGCCATCTCATCGCCGCGCCGCTCTCCGAGAAAGAGAATGTTATCGCGAGACCCGGCACCCGGCATTCGATCGTCGTAGTCGGTGAATCCCCTGTCGAGGCCGAAGAGAGAATCGAGGCTCGCGCTCGACACCAGAGCCCCCCGGCGCGGCAGCACAAGCGCCAGGCGTTCCGGGAGGGTGGAAACATTCGCCGCCAGACGCTGACGGCCGTTGGTGTGAAGGCCATGGCTGGCCGGGTACAGCCCGGTGAGAAGGGAGGCGTGTGACGGCAGGGTCAGGGGAACCGGCGCCACCACGTCCTCAAAGCGCACTCCCTCCGCGGCCAGCCGATCCAGGTTCGGCGTGACCGCGTTCACATGGCCATAGCTTCCCACCCGATCCGCCCTCAGGGTGTCGAGGGTGACGAGGAGGAGATTCTCCGGCGGGTTCTGACTGATTACAGATCGGTTCGGACGCTCGGAACATGAGGAAAGACCGGTGCAGACCAGAACCGCGGCGACAAGAGCAAGCCCGGCTGCTGCATGGCTGTCGCTGCGAGACCTGCTCGGATGGAAAAGAACTTTCAAGGTGAGACTGTCCCTCGCGGCCCTTGCAGAGGCCCTCTAGAAGTGCATGGTGAAACCGACCTGGAAGCGGCGTCCGAAGCGTCGTGAGGTCTCGTCGACGAGCTGGAACGACGTGAAGGCATCGTTAATGTTTCCGAT
>CBEVTG010000131.1:0-5852 GCA_965552745.1 uncultured bacterium | reverse complement strand
CCCTGGTCGGCATGCGGCGCGGTTACCGGGTGATCCTGGTGGTTCCTGATCGCTACAGCAGCGAGAAGATCGCGCTTATACGCGCTCTGGGTGCGGAGGTGGTGCTCACGCCGGGAGATCGCCGCATGCAGGGAGCCATCGATCGCGCGCAGGAGCTTGCGGCTGAGATCCCGGGTGCTTTCATCCCGCAGCAGTTCCAGAATCCCGCGAACCCGGGATACCATTACCGAACCACCGGAAAAGAGATCTACAAACAGATGGAAGGTCGCCTGGACGCAGTGGTGATCGGCGCGGGTACGGGTGGAACGCTGACGGGTGTGTGCCGCTACCTCAAAGAGCGCAACCCGGGTGTCAAGGCCGTGCTGGTGGAGCCCGTTGGCTCTGTGATGGGGGGCGGGCCGGCCGGCGATTATCGCATCGAGGGAATCGGCAACACCTTCGTGCCGGAGACACTCGACAGCTCCCTCGTTGATGAATCGATCGCCGTGTGCGACGAGGACGCCTTCCGGACCTCGCGTGAGCTCGCGCGCCGCGAAGGGCTTCTGGTGGGCTCTTCCTCGGGCGCCTGCGTGTGGGCCAGCGTCAACGTGGCCCGCGAGCTCGGCCAGGGCAAACGCGTCGTTACCTTGCTCTCCGATCACGGTGAGCGCTATCTGAGCAAAGGACTCTACGGGGACAAGTGATCATGGGATTCTCGACTGATGCCATTCACGCCGGGCAGCCGCCGGAGCCGACGACCGGCTCTGTCACCGTGCCCATCTACCAGACCTCCACCTACGTTTATCCGGAGCTCGGGCGCCACACGGGCTTTGACTACGCCCGCACCATCAACCCGACGCGCCTGGCAGTCGAACGCTGCCTGGCGGCGCTCGAGGGAGGTTCGCACGCCTGCGCTTACGCGTCCGGTATGGCCGCCATTGATGCGGTGATGAACCTGCTGGAACACGGCGACCACGTGGTCTCCGCCTCCAATCTGTACGGAGGCACTTTCCGGCTGTTCGAGCATGTCCTCAAGCGGCATGGGCTGGAATTCACCTTCGCCGACACCGCGGAACCCGGTACTCTCGAGAAGGCGCTGCGGCCCGAGACGCGCCTCGTTTATGTGGAAACCCCGACCAACCCGATGCTCTCCGTCACCGATCTTGCGGCGGTGGCGGACATCTGTAAGAAACGCTCGATCATCTCCGTCGTCGATAACACCTTCATGAGTCCCTATTTCCAGAAGCCGCTGGCCCTCGGGATCGAAGTGGTCGTGCACAGCACGACCAAGTACATCAACGGGCACAGCGACAGCGTCGGAGGATGCGCGGTGACCGGCCGCGCCGATCTGGCGGAAAGGCTGGCCTTCGTTCAGAACTCAGCCGGCGCCATCCTGTCGCCGTTCGATTCCTGGCTGGTCCTGCGCGGGCTCAAAACCCTGGCGCTGCGCATGGAGTGCCACGACCGCAACGGGCGGGCCGTGGCCGGCTTCCTCAAAGCTCACGCGAAGGTCGACAAGGTGTATTACCCGGGACTACCGGATCACCCCCAGCACGCACTGGCCAAACGCCAGATGAGCGGCTTTGGCGGCATGGTGTCGTTCACGCTGGCCGATTACGATGCCGCCAAGCGCATGCTCGACCGCCTGAAGCTGTGCGCCCTGGCGGAGAGCCTCGGCGGGGTGGAGACACTCATCTGCCACCCGGCCTCGATGACACACGCTTCGGTCCCCGTGGCGGAGCGCCGGAGGCTCGGAGTCGTGGACGGCATGGTGCGTGTCTCGGTAGGGGTCGAGGATGTCGAGGACATCCTGGCTGACCTCGAGCAGGCGCTCAAGGTGGCGTGAGGGGAGAGGGCTGGAGCCCCGCAGATCTCCGGGCTAGGAGGAAGGTTTCTCGGGAGGCCGCAGGCAGCCCGCCATCCACTCCAGCACGCGAGCATCGGCCAGCTCGACCGGCACGGCGATGATGTCCGCCAGGTCGTAGGTGTGCAGCTCCTCGATTGTCTTGCGGACGTCCTCGAACGAAGATCGCTGGGTCTTGATGAGAAGCAAGACCTCCTCATCATCATGGATCTTCTCTTTCCAGCGGTAGATCGAGCGCACCGATTTGATGATGTTGACGCAGGCGGCCTGCCGGCGCTCAACCAGGCTCCCGGCGATGCGCTGCGCCGCGCGCTCTGTGTCGATGGTGGTGAGGACGATAATCGACTCGGTCATGATAGGGAAAACTCCAGACTCTTTAATCAATCTGGATTATAGGAACAGCTTCGGGCACCGTCAAGGAGGCATCCCGTGAGGCAGCTGCGCTTCGGGACCTCAGGGTGGCGCGGGCGCATGGCCGACGACTTTACGGCCGCCAACGTCCGGCGTGTGTGCGCGGGCATCGTGGAGGCGCTCAAGGCGCAGGGCCTATCGCGCCCGGCCCTGGTGCTGGGGCATGACGCGCGCTTCATGGCCAGGGACATGGCCGACGAAGCCGCCGCCGCCCTCACGTCCTGCGGGGCGGACGTGGTGCGAGACAGCGGACCGATTCCGACCCCGGCGCTCGCTCTCGCGGTGGTCGAGCGCAAACTTGACGGCGCCGTCAACCTCACCGCCAGCCACAACCCGCCCGAATGGAACGGTATCAAGTTTTCCGATCTCCGCGGCGGACCGGCTCCCCCGGAGGTGACCCGGGAGATAGAGCAATGTCTTCCCGGGGATGATTCTATTCCCTCGGCCAGCAGGAAGGGCAGCATCGAGCAAGTCGATCTCCGTTCGCCTTATCTAGCGGCGCTCGCCCGCAAGGTCGATCTCGAAGCGATCCGGAGCTCCGGGCTCCGGCTGGGAGTCGATCTTGCCTACGGTGCGGCGCGCGGGTGCCTCGACCGTCTGCTCACCGAGCACAAGATACCGTTTGTGACCGCACGCGACCGGGAGGATCCGCTCTTCGGAGGGCGCGGCCCCGATGTCGGCGAGGCTCACCTCGGCGACCTTGCCCGGCGGCTGCGCGCTGGAGAAGCGGACCTGGGCCTGGCCGTTGACGGGGATGCGGATCGTTTCGGGGTGCTCGATCGCGGGGCATCATTTGTGCCGCCCAACATCGTCCTCATGCTGCTGGCGGATGCCTGGGCCCGCGAGCGGGGTGATCGGCAGGGAATCGGACGCAGCGTGGCCACCACGCACGGGCTCGATGCCGTGGCCGATCACTGGAAGGCCGCCAAGTTCGAGACACCGGTCGGATTCAAGTATCTGGGGGATCTGATTCACCGTGACGAGGCCTTCTTCGTGGGAGAGGAGAGCGCCGGGCTTTCGGTGCGCGGCCACCTGGCGGAAAAAGACGGCGGCCTGGCCGTCCTTCTCGTGGCGGAGCTTGCGGCACGCACCGGGAGCACGCTCGCCGACCTGTGCAGGGATCTGTTCGAACGGGTGGGGGAGTTTCATTCCGCCCGCGTGGACCTGAGGCTGGCCGCGGACAGCATGGAGCGTCTGCGCGAGTTGATGTGCACGACACCCCGGGATCTGTGCGGCTCTCCGATTGCGCGCGAGGTGCGCCTGGACGGTGCCAAGTGGGTGGCTGAGGATGGCTCCTGGGCGCTCGTGCGGCCGTCCGGAACCGAGCCGCTGGCCCGCGTCTACGTCGAGGCACGCACCCGAGAGCGCCTCGAGGAACTGCGTGTCTGGGCGCGGGGATTGAAGGGACGCCTCGATGCCTGAGCCGGTTGCGGCCCGCCTGAAGGGCATCGTACAATATATCTCCTGCGGGGAGACTCCAACCACATGAGCCGAATCGATCAAGTTGTGGCGCGCGAAATTCTTGACTCGCGGGGCAATCCCACGCTCGAAGTCGAGGTGATTCTCGAGAGCGGCGCGTTCGGCAGGGCGGGGGTACCGAGCGGCGCCTCCACCGGCGCACGTGAAGCGGTCGAGCTTCGCGATGGAGATGCCAGCCGCTACATGGGACGCGGCGTGCTCAAGGCCGGCCGCCACGTCGAGGACGTCATTGCTCCGGCCGTGCGGGGCCACGATGGCGCTGACCAGACCCATATCGATGGCATCCTGCGCGGTCTCGATCCAACTCCGCAGAAGACCAAGCTCGGAGGCAACGCGATTCTGGGCGTGTCCCTCGCTGTGGCGCACGCTGCCTCCGAGTATTTCCACCTGCCGCTGTACCGCTATATCGGTGGAGCCCACGGACGCGCGCTTCCGTTGCCGATGCTGAACATCCTGAACGGCGGCATGCACGCCGACAACGGCATCGACATCCAGGAGTTCATGGTCATGCCGGTCGGGGCGGTCAACTTCCGCGAAGCGCTGCGCATGGGGACGGAGGTGTTTCACAACCTGCGAGCCGTGCTGCGCGCCAGAGGCCTGGCCACGTCGGTGGGAGATGAGGGGGGATTCGCGCCGCGCCTGAAGTCGAACGAGGAGGCGATCGAGGTCATCCTGCAGGCGATTGAAAAAGCGGGCTACAAGCCGGCCAAAGACATCGCGCTGGCGCTCGACTGCGCGGCTTCTTCCTTCTACGACAAGGGGCGCTACCGGCTGGGGACCAGCGGTGGCAAGGAGTTGGCCGCAGACGATCTTGTGTCCTGGTACGCGAAGCTCGTCGACCAGTATCCGATCGTCTCGATCGAGGACGGCATGGATGAGAACGACAATGACGGTTGGCGCATTCTTACCGAGACGCTCGGTGACCGTATCCAGCTCGTCGGCGACGACCTGTTCGTCACCCAGGTGGCCGCGCTCGACGAGGGGATCCGCAAGGGGCTGGCCAACGCCATCCTGATCAAACCGAACCAGGTGGGCACCCTGACCGAGACTCTCGAAACGATCACCCGCGCCCGCAACGCGGGCTACCGCACCATCATCTCGCACCGCTCCGGCGAAACTGAAGACACGACGATCGCCGATCTCGCTGTGGGCCTCAACCTGGGGCAGATCAAAACCGGCGCTCCGTCACGCGGCGAGCGGGTGGCCAAGTACAACCGCCTGCTGCGTATCGAGGACGAGCTCAGGGAAGGAGCCGCCTTCCCCGGATTCGCGGCCACCGGCCGGCGCCGTTCGCTCACCCACTAAACCGTCATGGCCAAGAGGCGCCGCCGGGCCCGCAAGCGTCCTTTAGGACGCAGGATCCTGATCTGGGGCGTGGTGGTGTTCGTCACCGTGACCCTTACCCGTGCGCTGGTGGGGGAAAAGGGGCTGCTCGCCGTCTGGCAGCACCGGCGCGAGGTCGCTTCCATCGAGCACGAGATTGGTCGTCTGAAGGTACAGAACGAAGATCTGGCTGATAGAATTCAGTTGTTGAGAAATGATCCGCGCGCCGTCGAAGGAGTGGCACGCGAAGAGCTCGGGCTCGTGCACCCGGATGAATATCTGATTCTATTTCCCCGACAGGATGCGCGCTACCCGCATCGCTGACCGACCCAGCTCATGTATGCCGCCGGCGCCCTGAGAGTTCTGCTCACGTTCCTGGGATTTCTCCTCCCGGTCGTGGTGCTTTTCTTTGTGGTCACCCTGATCGCGCGCATGCTGCGCGGGCGCGAGAGGAAAGAGGCGGGGAAGACCCAACAGCGCATCCAGGAGCTCGAAGACGAGGTCCGCAGGCTGCGCCTCCGCATCGACGCCCGATCGGCAAGGGACGCCGAGCCCCCGGCACCACCGGCGCTCACCGTGGACCAGACGGCGCCTCAAAGCGCCGATCGCCACAGCCGCGATTGACAGCGGCGGGCTCCCTCCCCTAAAATACTCCGTTGCTAGTCACCACACCGTGACGCGGGGTGGAGCAGTCTGGTAGCTCGTTGGGCTCATAACCCAAAGGTCGCTGGTTCAAATCCAGCCCCCGCTACCAATCCGACAGACGAATTTCCCGGCTTCGGTAATACCGAGGCCG
>CBEVTG010000130.1:0-5869 GCA_965552745.1 uncultured bacterium | reverse complement strand
GCCAAGCTGGCTGACACGGGGCTGACAAACAGGCAAGCAATTGGCGCAAACCGCGTCATACTGGGACCAAGCGATGTGCGGAGAACCGCTCCCAGTGCGGGTCTTGAGCGCCAGCCTAGCACACCCGGTCGGGGGAGAAAAGATGCCCTCGGCGAGGCTCGGTCTACTTGCGCAGCTCGCCGACGATGTGGCCGATCTCGGGCAGGATGAGGGATTCCAGAGCCAGCTCGACGGCGCGGCTGGAGCCCGGGAGGGCGTAGATGAGCGTCGAGTTGCGCACCCCGGCAACAGCCCGGCTCAGGTAGGCTGCACTGCCGACCTGCTCCTGGCTGCGGGACCGAAAGCGCTCGCCGAAACCGTCCAGGCGGCGCTCAAGCAGCGACTCGACCGTCTCCGGGGTAATGTCACGCCGTGCGATACCGGTGCCACCGTTCACGAGGACGGCATCGATCGCTTCGTCGGCGCACCATTCCTGAAGAGCCCAGCCGATGGCCCAGGCTTCGTCCGGAACGATGCGGTAACGGATGATGCGGTGTCCGGCCGCTTCGAGCTTTTCCTGGATCCGTCTGCCGCTGGCGTCCTGCGCCTCGTCCCGCGTGTCACTTACCGTGAGGACGGCACAGCCGATATTCGAGGCGGCCTGCTCGCGGTGCTCACGGTGCCCCACTTCACGCCTCCGCAGCCAGCTCGAGATAGCGGAGAAGTGTCGGGACGGGCGTGCCGCTGGCCCCCTTGGGGGCCCCGGGCCGCCCCTTGCCGGAGAAAGCGGGGCCGGCGATGTCGAGGTGTGCCCAGGAGACGGATCGATCGACAAATGCTTCCAGGAACAGTGCGGCGAAGATGGCTCCGCCCCACCGTTCACCCGTGTTCTTCAAATCGGCGATGCTGCTCTTGAGCTGCTCCCGGTAGGCGGGCACCAGAGGAAGCTCCCAGACCTGCTCACCGGCTTCACCTGCGGCACGGCGCAGCCGCTCGACGATCGCCGGGCGGTTTCCCATGACGCCGAACACCTGCGTGCCGAGCGCAATCATGATCGCACCGGTGAGGGTGGCCACGTCGACCATCTCCTTGACGCCCAGCCGGGCCGCGTAGGTGAGGGCATCGGCCAGCACCAGCCGGCCCTCGGCATCGGTGTTGAGCACCTCGACCGTCTTGCCCGAGCACGTGCGCACCACGTCTCCCGGTTTGATGGCCCTGCCACCCGGCATGTTCTCCGCTGCCGCCACCACACCATGAACCTCGAGGGGCAACCCCAGGGTTGAAACCACGCTCATAACCCCGAGGACCGCCGCAGCGCCCGCCTTGTCCGACTTCATGTCTTCCATGGAGGTCGCCGGCTTCAGGGACAGGCCGCCGCTGTCGAAGGTGATTCCCTTTCCGACCAGAGCCACTTTCGAGCGCGCGCGGCCTTTCGGGCGGTAGCTGAGGTGGATGAGCCGCGGAGGCTGGCTGCTGCCTGCGCCCACTCCGAGAATCGCTCCCATTACCTGCCGCTTCAGACCCGCTTCGTCGAGAATGCGGCACGTCAGACCTGCCGCGCGCGCCATGCGCCGAGCGCGCTCAGCCAGTTCCCGCGGAGGCAGAGCGCCGCCCGGTTCGTTGACCAGTTCCTGGGTAAACTGAATGGCGCGTGCCTCGAGCGTGCCGCGCTCGGCCGCACCGCGCCGGGACGCAGACGGTTTACCCGGAACATGGATGCTGACGCGTTTCAGGGCATCCGCCTTCTGCGGTTTCGACCGGTATTTGTCAAAGCGCAGCGCGGCGGAAGCCAGGGCGGCGACCATGCGTTCAATGACGGCGGCCTCCGTGGTGCCGAGCGCGCGCGGATCGGGCAGCGGGAGGCTGACGTTGCGCGCACCAATCTGACGGCAGCGCTGCACGACGATGGAGCAGATCTTGCGGAGTTGCTGCACGTCCCAGCTCTTCCGATCGCCGAGGCCGATCACCAGCCAGCGTTTCGCGACGCGCGTCCCAGCGTGCCACAGGAAGCTCTGTCCGCTGCTGCCCTTGAAGGAGTCGCTGCGCGCCAGGCGGCCGATCTTCTGGACGAGGCGTGAATCAGTGCCTCCCCATGGCCGAGTCTCTCCACTGAACTGAAACAGGACGGCCACATCGGCGGGACGTTCGGACGGAAAGCGGGAAGACAGACGAACATCTATCACTCGTGCTCCCTCCAGAGCGACCTCAGTCGCTGTTCCAGCTGGGTGGGGGCGAGCCCCACCTCGGACAGGAGCTGCTCCCTGCTCCCGTGGGTAATGAAACGATCGGGCAAGCCCAGCGTCAGCAGCTCCGGCCGACGTTCCCCAAGCTGCTTCAAGGTTTCCTGCACGGCGCTGCCCAGTCCCCCGTGGATCGTGCCTTCCTCAACGGTCACCAGCGTGCGGTAACGGCGGGCCAGAGAAGCCAGCAGATCCCGATCCAGCGGCTTGATGAAACGGCAGTTCACGACGCCCAAGCTGATACCCTCGTCGGCCAGCCGATCGGCGATCGCTTCCAGGACCGTTACGGGTGCACCCGTAGCGAGTACCGCAACCTGTTCACCCCTCCGCAGTTCGCTCCAGGAACCGAGCGGCAGAGACTCCGGCTGCCGGCTCTCTTCCCAGTTAACGCTCGAGGCTTTCGGGTAGCGAATGGCGAAGGGTCCTTCCGTATGGGCCAGCGCCGTGGCCAGAAGATCGGCCAGCTCGTTACCGTCCCGGGGCGCTGCCACAACCATGCCCGGGATGAGCGTGAGGTAGGGGAGGTCGAAGACGCCGTGGTGTGTGGGTCCATCGGCGCCGACCAGACCGGCGCGGTCGAGACAGAAGACCACAGGCAGGCGCTGCAGAGCCACATCGTGGATGAGTTGATCGTAGGCCCGCTGCAGGAAGGTCGAGTAAATGGCTGCTACGGGGCGGGCGCCGCCACGCGCCAGCCCCGCGGCGAATGTGACAGCGTGCGCTTCGGCGATGCCGACGTCGAAAAATCGCCGGGGATACTCCTTCTGGAACTCAACCAGTCCGGTGCCATCGGCCATGGCGGCCGTGATGGCCACGATACGTGGATCCCGCTCGGCGAGCCGGCAGAGCGTGCGCACAAAGATTTTCGTGTAAACGGGCGGACCGGGAGCAGGATCGGGCTCTTTTTCATGCTTCGCGGAGCGCACGAGCTTTGGCGTCGGGCTGCGTCCCTTGACCGCATGCACCCGGTCGGGACTGCTCGCCGCCTGCGGATGGCCTTCGCCCTTGCGCGTCAGAACGTGAAGGAGCACCGGGCCGGACAACGGTCTGAGTCGCTCGAGCACGTCGATGACCTCATCCATATCGTGCCCGTCGACCGGGCCGAAATACTGGAACCCCAGCGACTGAAAGAGGGCCGCCGGAACCAAAACGCTTTTGATCGCCTTCTCGAGGCGTTTCACCAGTTCGCCTGCCGGCTCCCCGACGCTCGGCAGCTTGCCGATGAGGGAAAGCACCTCGTGGCGGACTTTCTTGACCAGCGGATGGGTTGTCAGGTTGGTCAGATAGTGGGAAATGGCGCCGACGTTCGGCGATATCGACATCGAATTGTCGTTCAGGATCACCGTCAGGTTGCGTCCCGAGACCCCGGCGTTGTTGAGCCCCTCGTAGGCCAGCCCGCCGGTCATGGCGCCGTCTCCGGTCACGGTCACCACCCGGTAATCATCACCCGCGAGGTCGCGAGCGGTGGCAACACCCAGGGCGGCCGAGATCGAGGTGCTGGCGTGGCCGGCACCGAACACGTCGTAGGGACTCTCCGTGATATTGCAGAAACCGCTGATCCCGCCGTACTGTCGAATGGTGAACAGATCCTCGCACCGGCCGGTCAGCACCTTGTGGATATAGGACTGATGGCCGACATCCCAGATGATCTTGTCCCGTGGGGTGTCGTACAGATAGTGCAGCGCCACGGTGAGCTCCACGACCCCAAGGCTCGCGCCCAGGTGGCCGCCGGTGCGCGACACAACCTGCAGCACGTAGTCCCGGAGCTCCACCGCCAGCTGCTTCAGTTCGGCCCGGGTCAGAGCCTTGAGGTCGGACGGAGCATGGATCGTCGCCAGCAGCGGCGGGATCGGAACCTCGCGCCGGGCCCATTCCCATTTTTTCGCGAGTGCGCTATCCATTAAATTTCGGCAGGTTCGGTGGAGAGGTAGAAAGCGAATCAGCGACTCGGAAGCGTCTCCATTTCAATGCGTTTCTGCAGCGACATCAGCGCCAGCAGCAGAGCTTCCGGCCGCGGTGGACAACCCGGCACATAGAGATCCACGGGAACAATTTCATCGACTCCCTGTACCGTCGGATAGGAGCGGAACATGCCCCCGCTCGAAGCGCAGGCACCCATGGCGATAACCCACTTCGGATTCGGCATCTGATCGAAGACGCGCTTGGCGACCGGCGCCATCTTCTTGCTGATGGTGCCGGCCACGATCATGACATCACTCTGGCGGGGCGAAAACCTGAGCGCCTCGGCCCCGAAGCGGGCCATGTCGTAGCGCGGCCCCACCGTGGCCATCAGCTCAATGGCGCAGCAGGCCGTGCCCAGGGGCATCGGCCACAGAGAATTTTTCCGCCCCCAGTTCACCAGCTTTTCCAGGCGCGAAGTGAACACGGCGCGCTTTGCTTCATCTTCCTCCGGCGCGTTGATGCGCCCCGCCCGCAGGAGATCCGCCTTGGTCATTTGTTCGCCCACTTCATGATCGGGTCCTGCCTCATGCCCCCCATCTCCAGTAATTTCTCCTTGCCGAAGACCAGCTGGCCACGCGTCGGAGCCACGAATTCGAACTCCTTTGTCATGAAGATGGCCTGCTCCGGACACACCTCCTCGCAGTAACCGCAGTTGATGCAGCGCAGCATGTCGATCTCGAAGACACGAGGTTGCTTCTCCACGTTACTGCCGGCCGGAAGCTCACCTGCCTCGATGTGGATCGCTCTGGGAGGGCAAACCCATTCGCACAGGAAGCAGGCCACGCATTTCACGCGATCCATCTGATCGCGCACCAGGCCGGGGAAGCCTCGAAAATATTCCGGAAACTGCCAGCGCTCTTCGGGATACTGCATGGTGATCTTGCGGCGGAAGAGATGCCGCAGCGTAATCGCCAGAGCGCGCACGATCCCCGGAATGTAGATGCTCTCCCACCACGTGATCTGATGACGTTTGACCTGCAATCCAGAGACTCCGGGATAAATGCCCAAAAGACGAGGGGAGTTAGTCTAGCATAAGAATTGCCTGCTCCTGCAGCCTCGGCCCGCTCGCGGCGATGGCGGCTTGTCTGTGGCAGAGGCTCGAAGTAGCATGTTGGCCTTCCACTCGACCCACCCCCTACCCCATGCTCCCCATCAGCGACGAGAACCCTACCCGCCGGCTGGCCTGGCTGACCTGGATTCTGATCGCCACCAACCTCGCCGTGTTCGCTCTGGAGGTCTGGCGTTCGGGATCAATCCTGTCGCCGGCCGGTACCCAGACGATGCACGATATCTTCCAGAGGTTCGGCCTGATCCCGGCCCGCCTCCTCGGCGGATCCGGCAACTTTCCCGGGTGGCTGTCGGGTGCCGGGTTGCTGCCGCTCATGACCTCGCCGTTCCTGCACGCCAGCCTGATGCACTTGCTGGGCAACATGCTCTACCTGTGGATCTTCGGCGACAACATTGAGGACAGCATGGGGCACAGTCGCTTCCTGGTGTTTTATTTTGTATGCGCCACGGTTGCCGCGCTGAGCCAGACGTTTGCCTATCCGCAGTCTACCGCTCCGATGATCGGAGCCAGCGGGGCAGTCTCGGGCGTCCTCGGCGCCTACTGGGTGCGCTATCCCCGGGCCAAGGTTCTGGTGCTGTTCTATTTCTTTATCTTCGCGCGCGTAGTGAGAGTCCCGGCA
>CBEVTG010000129.1:0-5870 GCA_965552745.1 uncultured bacterium | reverse complement strand
CTCCCGGTGCTCGCGGAAACCTCTTGAACTGTATAATCTGTAGAGCGAACGGGATATTTGCCCTCTGACAGAGTGTCTGCCTATCGACACACAAGCATTGAAGGCCAGTTTCTGGCTGGAGAGCCGGAGGCCGTGGGTACGGTCAACCGCTGGATCTCCCTGGTTCTCACATCACCTCGATTCTGGTCCCTGCGCTGCCAGTGGCTCGATCTTCACCAGGAGGTGATGAAGCGCGCCGTGGAAAGCCTGCGGTATGAGCGCTTCGACGATGCGCAGGACTTCCGCACCTACGTGCAGGCTGTGGCGCGCTACACCGCCCTGCAGGCTATCAACTCTAGCGTGCGCACGAGCGCGCTGGACATCGTTGGCGCCCGCAGCCGGGACAGAAGTGGTGCTGGAACTGAAGCCATCGTTGTGTACCGTCAGCTGGCACGACAGGTCCTCGCGCAGGCCTCCGAGGACTGTCGGCGTCTTTTCAAAGCGTACTTTTATGAACAACGCAGCTACGAGGAGATAGCGCGCGATCTGGAGATGCCTGTGGGAACCGTAAAATCGCGCCTGTTCCGATGCCTGCAGAAGGCTCAGCGCCTCCTGGACCGGCCGAAAAGGCAGTCTCAGGCCAGCCCGGAAGTATGAAAAGTGGCGGAGGCGAATGAGAGTGGAACTGGGGAAGCTGTCCTCACAATGTAGCAAGAAGGAGCGCCGTGCCGGAGCATGAAGAACTACAAGCCGACATCCCGGCCTACGTGACATCCAGGCTCGAGGCAAACGCACTCGAGCGGCTGGAGCGTCATCTCGCTGATTGTGAGATCTGCAGTGAGATGGCAGCTTGTTGGAAGGCCATTGCTGCCGGCATTCGCGAAGGCGGAGAGGACTTGTTCACCCCCCATCCCGATCCCCTGACACTCAAGAATTATGCCCTCTGCCGTATCAAGCAGGATCGCAACGATATCGCCAGGCATGTCGCCTCCTGCCCGTCCTGCGAGTTGGAAATCGAGGCCTGGAAAGCGCGCCCTGAGATGCCCGCCGATGCCGCACGCGGCGCACGCTCCCGCCCCGGCCGGGTGCCCCGCGGCGGTTTCTTGCAGCCCGCTTTCCTGGTTGCCGCCGGACTCGTCCTGGGCATGGGGCTGTCGCTCGTGGTTTTGCGCACCCAGCCGCATCTAGACCCACGCGCGCTCAGTGGGACTGCCACGCTGGAGCACGGCGGAATGGTTCCTCTCTGGGTTTTGCCCGGACCGCTCCGCGGAACTACTCCAACAGCCAGCTTCACGGTGCCGGCAGGCGACCCCCAGGTGCTGATCGTCGTGCGCCCGGCACTGCCCCCGGACGCCTCGCCCAACGACGCCTACCTCTGGGAGATCGTGGCTACGGACGGAGCCACCGTGTGGTCGTATGAGGCTAGTGATTCGCAGATTCGTTCGAGTTTGGAAACGTCCGATGTGGCGACACTTGCGGTGCCGACTGCGCCCCTTTCCGCGGGCACCTACGAGCTCTCCCTCGCCAGGATTTCACCCGGACCACGGCAGGGGCTTCTGCAGATTCCGTTCAGGGTCCTGCCCCTACAGCCCTAGCGCCAATCCCCCGCCGCCTCCACCTGCCTCGACGGAAGCGGTATCCCCGAGTTGACGTCTCTCCACCGGCCCATCTAAAATCACCACAATTCTGCAAACCTGTAAGGGCGGGCATCTTATTCTCGGGGTGTTGAGACCACGAAGGAACAGGGTGCTACCCCACCTCTGGGAGGTTGACAATGATTAACCGATGCACACCAGTTCTCATGGCTCTGGCAATCGTCATGTCATCCCAGGCCGCTCTGGCGGATGACGTGACGGGGGTGAGCCGTATGCTGTGCACACCTGTTCAGGCGACGATCTGCACCGTCGACGGCGACTGTGAGATCGGGCTTCCGTGGATGTGGAACATCCCGCAGTTCGTCGAAGTGGATCTTTCAAAACAGACGTTGTCAACCACCAAGGCGAGCGGCGAGAATCGCGTGACCCCGATGAAAAACTTGGTGCGCGAGGACGGCATGATCTTCCTTCAGGGAGTGGATGGCGGGCGCGCCTTCAGCTTCGTCATCGAGGAGGAGCGCGGTACGCTCTCAGCCGCCGTTGCCAGGGAGGATGCCACGGTTTCCATCTTTGGAGCTTGTACGCCGCTCAAGTAACGGCGGAGCCGGGCGGCCGGAGCCTGAGAGGAAGGCAACCACTCATCCCTGCCGCCGCGAGTACCCCGGAATGAATCACACAATGAACGAACAGGAGGCATGGAGATGATGAAGAAAATGTTTTTGGGCGTGATAGTTTGCCTGGTGAGTGCGTCCTTCCTGACGCCCCGGGCAGAATCGACTGGACAGAAAACCCTGGCCTCCACCATGAACGTGTACGTCTTCCCGACCGAGGGGCAGGCGGCCGACCAGCAGTCGAAAGACGAGGCGGAATGCTACAACTGGGCCGTTCAAAGCAGCGGCACGGATCCTTTCGACCTCTCCAAGCAGGCGCAGCAGCAGCAGCAGCAGGCGGCGCAGGCCAAAGAGGATGCCAAGGACGTAGGCAAGGGGGCCGGTGCGTCGGGTGCTGTCAGAGGGGCGGCAGCGGGAGCGCTGATAGGAGAGATCGCCAGCGATGATGCGGGCAAGGGAGCTGCCTACGGAGCCGCAGCCGGGGCGATCAGGGGACGGCGCAGAGGGAGAGCTGCGCAGCAGCAGGCTGAGGAGAAGGCAGAGCAGCAGGGCCAACAGGCGAAGGCGGCGACTGAGGAACAGATGACCAACTTCAAGAAGGCGTTCAGCGTCTGCCTGGAAGCCAAGAAATACATGGTCAAATACTGATCCGCACCCGATCTGTGCTTTTCATAGGTAGCTCCTGCGTGCACGATTCGAACGGAAAAGAGGCGATTGCCGGATGGAACAGGCAAGAACGGAATGAGGGTAAAATGTTGACGGATCAGACATGAACCGTGAAGTCATCATCACCTGTGCCGTCACAGGATCTGGCGATACGGTGGGAAAGAATCCCGCGATCCCGGTGACACCGGAGGCGATCGCCACCTCCGCTCTCGAGGCGGCGAAAGCCGGGGCGGCTGTCGTCCATCTTCACGTGCGCGACGTGAAGACGGGGAAGGGCAGTCGCGACCTGAACCTGTATCGGGAGATCGTGAGCCGGATCCGGGAGAGCGACGTCGACGTGGTGATCAATCTCACCACGGGAATGGGCGGCGATTTCTATCCGGGTAAAGTCGATCCTGCCGTAGCCGGCCCCGGGACGGACTTCGTTCCTCCGGAAGAGCGCGTGCGGCACGTCGAGGAGCTACGCCCCGAGATCTGCAGCCTCGACTGCGGGACGATGAACTTCGGATCCGCTTTGATGGTCAACGCGCCAGATCATTTGCGCGTGATGGCCAAGTGCATCCAGAAGTGTGGGGTGAAGCCCGAGATTGAGGTGTTTGAGCTCGGCCACATCTGGCTGGCAAAGCAGCTCATCAAAGAAGGATTGATCGACGAGCCACCGCTGTTCCAGATCTGTCTGGGGATTCCCTGGGGCGCGGAAGCAGATTCCGGGACCATGCTGCACATGCGTGACATGCTGCCGGCGGGTTCCCATTGGGTGGGTTTTGGAATCTCACGGATGGAATTTCCGATGGTCGCTCAGTCGATACTCTTCGGCGGTCATGTACGGGTGGGTTTGGAGGACAATTTATATCTCGAGAAGGGTGTGTTGGCGAGCAACACGCAGCTGGTAGAGAGGGCAGTAACGATCGTCAAGACCCTGGGTGCGCGGGTGCTCGGACCTGAGGAATCCCGCGAGCGGCTCGGTCTGAAGAAGCATGACTGAGGGAGGGTGGTGACACACGTGACCGCTGGGGTGCGCGTCCTGATCACCGCAGGTGCGGGCGGCATCGGCGCAGCCATTGCAGGCGCATTTGCACGGTCCAACGCCCGGGTTCATATTTGCGATTGCGACGCCGGCGCTCTGGAGCAGGCGCTCTCGAAGACGGAAGGGGTCACGGGAACGCTCACGGATGTCTCGGATCCTGAAGCAGTTGATACGCTTTTCGCGGAGGCCCAATCGGTTCTGGGGGGGCTCGATGTTCTCGTCAACAACGCGGGAATCGCAGGGCCTATCGCGCCGGTGGAAGAGATCACTCCAGACGCGTGGCGCCAGACGCTCGCGGTCAATCTGGACGGTCAGTTCCTCTGCGCACGCCGTGCCGTACCTCTTCTCAAAGCGTCAGGTGGTGGGTGCATCGTCAACCTCTCCTCAGCGGCCGGCCTTGTGGGGTGCCCCAACCGGGCGCCTTACGTGGCGTCGAAATGGGCGGTGATCGGGCTGACCAAAACGCTGGCGATGGAGCTCGGCGGGTTTGACATCCGCGTGAACGCGATCTGCCCGGGCAACGTGGAGGGCGAACGCATGCGACGTGTGATCGCGGGTGATGCCGCCGCGCTCGGCAAGGGTGAGAAAGAGGTGCGTGCGAGTTACGTCGCCGGTACCTCGATGCGCTCCTTCATACAGCCCGATGAAGTCGCCAATCTAGTGCTCTTCCTCTGCTCCGGAGCGGCCAAGCACATCACGGGGCAGGCGTTGAGCGTGGACGGGCACACGGAGACGCTGAGAGTCTAGCGGCTCACCATCTGCCGCAAGCGGGCGTCATGGCCTCGCGAGGCAGCAGGATCGGATACTTCCGCCGGATCTCTTCGTCAATTTTTGGATCGATGTACTCCGGGTAATGCGATGACAGGATCGCCCGGACCTTTTCTGCCGCCCTTTGGCGGATCTCTTTCGAACCCTCCTCCTTCCATACCCCGGTCGATGAACGGTCTGCCACTTCAGGGTACTGGAACTCGGTTTGCATGATCCTCAGAGTCTGGTCCTGGCTCAGAAAATGGCCTGGCCCATCGCAGCACACTTTCTTGATGATCTCGTAGGACAGGGTGTCGTCGTTAATTTCGATGCCTCGCACGGCGCGTTGCACCGCGCCCAACATGTCGTGGTCGATGACTATCGCCTCGAACGAGCATCCCATTAAGCTGGCCAGCATGCCGACGGACTCGAACACCAGGTTGGCACCCGCCATGCCGGCCAGCACCGTGGCGATGCCTTTTTCGTACCCGGCCTGATTGTCGGGCATCTTTGAATCGGACATGCCGGCTGCCACGCCGCTCGGCAAATCGTAGAAGTTGGTGATCTGAGCCGATGCTGCGTTAAGCACGGCTTCCTCGCCGCCACCGCCGGAGAATGCCCCGGTCCTCAGGTCTGACACGAAGGGCCAGTTGCTGAAGATCATGGGGTGGCCTGGGACCGTCAGGTTGACCAGGGCGAGTCCAGCCAGGGTCTCAGCCACCGTCTGGACCAGCGTGCCGGCCAGCGCCGCTGGCGCGGTCGCTCCGGCCTGCCCTGCGATGATCATGTTCACCGGCATGCCGCAGCGCGCTGCTTCCATGGACACCATGCCGTTGTCCTCGCCATAGCGCAGGGGAGACACAATGGAGCACGTGTTCGCAGTACTGAACGGGCGTTCGCGAAACTTGCCCTCGCCGCCCAGGACAGCATCAAACATCGCGAGGACGTCCTTTACATGCTTCCAGTTGTTGAATCCGCAGTACAGGTGCTTCCGGGTCGCCGCCATGGCTGCGTACGCCATGCTCATGTCGAACTCATAGAGATCGACAATCTCGGTCGCAGCCACGGTCCTGGCGAAGCAGTGGATGTTTTCCAGATGGTCGACCAGTCGCGCAAAGTCGTACAGATCGACGAGCGTTGAGGGCCGGTAAGATCGTGTGTTGTCGTCGTAGACTGTCACGGCCATGCCGGCGGTGCTGAAATGAGTCCGTGCTTCGGAGATGTGCAGATCGTGCGCGGAATCCC
>CBEVTG010000128.1:0-5902 GCA_965552745.1 uncultured bacterium | reverse complement strand
GGTGGACGAGCTTGACACACACCATTTCGAGGAGGATCTGAGGCAGGGAAGCGCCGCGCAGGCGCTGCTCGAGGTCGAAGAAGAGCTGGAACAGGCGCACCAGTTGCTCGGTTGTCAGGCACTCGGCGAGCTTCTGGCGGTCTTCGGCCTGAGCGACCCCGACCCAATCACCCTGCTCGCCCGACTGTGGGGAGAGCTTGTGCACCAGGAGATCACGCGCCTGGGCCAGGATCTCCTCGCAAAAGCGAGCTGGATCACATCCCTCCTCAAAAATCTCCCGCGATATGCGCAGCAGTGCGGCAAGATCCTGGCTCGCTGCGGCCTCGAAGATCCCGAGCACGCGCTCATCCGGAATCAGTCCCAGCACGCCACGCGCGTCCGTCTCCTTCACCTCATTGCCACAGCGCGCCGCCACCTGATCGAGGGCGCTCAGGGCGTCGCGCAGCGAGCCCCCGGCGCTTCGTGCGATCAGATCGAGAGCACGATCCTCGACCCTCAATTCTTCCTGCTTGCACACGCTGGCAATCTGAGCGGTAATCTCCTCCCGCGACAGGCGGCGGAACTCGTGGTGTTGGCAGCGCGATAGGATTGTTGCCGGGATCTTGTGGATCTCGGTCGTGGCGAAAATGAATTTGATGTGACTGGGGGGCTCCTCGAGCGTCTTCAGAAGGGCGTTGAAGGCCGCCACCGACAACATGTGGACCTCGTCGATGATGAAAACGCGGTAGCGATCGCGCGCCGGCGCGTAGCGCACGGTCTCGCGCAGTTGGCGTGCCTCCTCCACCTTGTTGTTGCTGGCCCCGTCTATCTCCAGCACATCGAGTGAGCGTCCCTCCGCCACCTCCCGGCAGCTTTCACACTTCCCGCAAGGCTCGTCCGTCACCTTCTTCTGGCAGTTGAGGGCCCGCGCCAGCAGCCGTGCCAGGGTGGTCTTGCCGACTCCGCGTGGGCCGGAGAACAGGAAGGCGTGCGCCAGCCTCCCGCTTCGCAGCGCGTTCTGGAGGGTCTGTACGGTCACCGTCTGTCCGGCGACATCCGAGAACCGCTGGGGCCGGTACTTGCGGGCCAGAACGATGTAGCCGGAGTGGTCTTCCAATTCAGCTCCCTCAAAGGGGCCGGGCGAGCACGCCCGGCCGAAGAATCAAGGGCCCAAGCAAACCTGCGGCACACGGGTGTGGCCGCCTACCGCTGCTCCCTTCCGGGTCTGACGGGGTTCGGGGGCTCCCGTTGCACAGGGCTCGGGCCCACACAGCGGTCGGCAACCAGGGCCGACCGAACCGTCTTCTCTAACTGGCGGAGAGAGAGGGATTCGAACCCTCGGTATGGTTTCCCATACACACGCTTTCCAAGCGTGCTCCTTCAGCCACTCGGACATCTCTCCCGGGACATCAAAGGCTCTAACCTTGGACCGGTCGAATCATAACGCACTTGCCGGACGACTTCCAAACTCTGCTAAGATTCAGGCTTCCGGAGGGCAGAATGCAGGTCTGGAGAACCGTGATCCTGGGTGCCATCGGCGCCTGGATTGGAGCGATGCTTCTGTTCGGCGCCGTGGTGGCCCCGGTGGCGTTCAAGGTGCTGCCGAGCCGCGAGCTGGCGGGAGCCGTGGTGAGCCGGGTGCTGCCGCGTCTCACCGTGGCCGGGCTCGTGGTAGCCGCGGCGGCCGGGATCTTCGCGCTGGTTCAGGGACTCTGCGGGCCGGGTTCCGGAGCCTGGATAACACGGGTCGCCGTGGCCGTGCTCGCCCTGTCGCTGCTGCTCGGCTCGATCTGGGTCTCAGCCCGGATGGAGGGGCTGCGTGCGGAGATAGGCGGCATCGAGCAGGTTGATGAAACCCACCCGCTGAGGCTGGAGTTCAAGCGTTTTCACCGTATCTCGGTTCGCCTGTACATGGGCACGCTTCTGCTCGCTCTCACTCTGTTCATCCTGGAAGCTCGCGCTCGGGGATAGCTCTACGCCCCCGTCCGTCAGCGGGGAATGATGATGCGTGGAGTGTCCTTGGAGGGAGTGTCATCGGGGGGCGGATTGCGCGAGTGCTTGTAGAAAAGCGCCACCTCGTCGAGGTACCGACGAGACCCGGCCGGCCCGAAGTTGCGGGCGATCCCGGTCAGGTGGTCCAGCACTTCCATCAGATCGTAAGGGCCAGGGGCCGGGCCTCCCCGGTAAGAGTCGGCGATCGTCTTTTCCAGAAACACCCCCAGCTCGGGAGCGAGTTTCTCCACCAGCGTGATTGGGCTGGAGCGCCTGCGCAGGAACTCCAGCGCGGCAACTGTGTCGGCATCGGTCAGTCCGCGGCGCTGCTGATCGAATTGCGCCATCGCCACCTCGATGCGCGCCATCAGGTCGGCCAGCGCGCGCTGGTCCGATGAGAGGTACTTCTGGTAGCGCGCCAGGTCGGGGGTCGGTTCCTCTGTGGCCGCTGTAGCTGCGGTGCCAGCCGCAGCCCGGGGTGTGGGCTTCTGGGACCCTGTACCGGTGGGGGCGGCGGATGCCCTGGCGTCCGGCCGATCGTCACCGCGCTCTGCGGGAGGTCCGAAGTAAGGACAGCTGCGCGGGCAGTCGAAGTTGACCCCGCGGTTCTCGCCGCAGCAGGTGGAGCAGATGTGCCCATCGAGGTGAGGGCAGATCCGTTTGCCCTTGCGTTGATGACAGTGATCGCACTTGGCCATCTATATGTACCTACCGCTGGCGGCGCTCTCAGCCTGATTGCGAGAGGAGGTGTCGCTCGCCGGGTGGTATGGCGGCTTCGGAGATGGGCGAGCGCGGCAGGGCATTTATTGGATCCCCATCGTAGGCACGCTGCGTCAACTCGCATGCCTGGACGCGCTGTGGCCCCGGGTGCCGCGCGAGCGCGCTCCGGAGTTGGCATGACAGGACCCGGCGAGCGGAAACTCTTAGATCATGACCAGGAGAGCGATCCGCTCACTAAATTAGAGCTCAAGGTCGGACAGGATCAACTGGCGCACCATGTGAGGGGACAGTGCACCATAGGAAGGGAGCCGGTCGAAAAAGTCGCGAAGGACGAAGCGGTCTCCCATCTTCTGTGACACCTCCTGGTATACATCCTGCAGCTCCGTGAAACCGACAAAGTAAGTCGACAGCTGCGTGGAAGTTACCTTGGCGCGCCGCAGCTTGCCGACAGCTTCGGCTTGTTCCTGGAACCCGTACCGCATCATCAGGTCGAGCGCCCAGGCGTCCGCCTCCTCGTCCGTCATGTCTCCCGTGTGCAACTGGGCGTCAAGGATGGCGTTCATGGGAACCCGCAGGCTGATTTTCTTGTGGACCAGCAGGTTCGCCGGATCGCCTTCCGCGTAACCCTGATCGTACATGACCTCCTCCATGAGCACGGCCCAACCCTCGATGAAGGTTCCGCTGTTGAAGACCTTCTTATAGATCGTGGTCAGCGGGGAATTCTGGGTGATGTGATCCTGCACGTAGTGGCCCGGGAACGCTTCGTGGATCGTCAGGCTCTGCAGTCCGTAATGGTTGTATTCGCGCAGGTACGACTCCTGACGCTTCCTGTCCTTTTCAGGGTCGCCCGTCGAGGGCACCGATGAAATCCAGAATGACTTCTTGAGATCAGGCTCCAGCGCGGGCGGGGGGTTAAAGAAGGCCACCGCCAGGCCGTTCAGGAAGCCGGGCGTGGGCTCGATCACCAGGTTGTCGGTGTCGGGCGGCAGGGTGATGATCTCCCGCTCGCGAATGAAGGCCTTGATCTTCGTGACATAGCCACGCACGTCATCAAAGAGGCTGTCCGGAGTGGAATGGTTGTTCGAGACATGATCGATCACTTCCTTGACGATCACGTTGATGCGGTCATCGCCTTTCTCTGAGTGGCGATGTTCTGCATACAGTTCCGCGTGCATCGGCTCGGCTATCTCGAGCATCTCGCGCCGTGTGCGCTTCAGGGTTTCGTCGGCCCTGGTACGGATCTCATCAGCTGTCAACTCACTGCTCAGTGAGTATCTGAGCTTTGCGGTCCACAGTTCCTTCCCGAGCCGCCAGTCTCCGGTGGCTCGGGGCAACAGCTCTTCCTGCAGCCAGCGCCCGTACGATTCCATTGCCCCCACGGCACGATCGGTCTCCTCCTGCAGCTGGGTTTCGATCTCCGGCGCACGGGAGAACAGGGGTGGCAGGGCGGCCTGAAAGAAAGAGATATTTCCGGCGTTTTGCTCGATCGTGAAGTCGATGAGGGTCGGAGATGAATTGACCAGATTTTGCTTGGCGATCTCCAGGAAGTGCGGGATCTGCCGCAGGCGGGACAGCAGGCTCTGCAGGCGTTCCGGCCATTGAGGGGAGTCATCATCAAGAATGGTCAGGAAAAGCACGCTGAAGCCCAGGTTTTCGTTATAGAAGTTTGGATCCCAGGTGTGCTGCTTCAGGCGGGTCAGGCTGAAGAGGCTCGAGTCGATGTCATGGCGGATGAGGTCAAAGTCGATGTGTGCGGAAGGGCTCAATCTCTCATGTTGCACCTGATCAAACGCAACCTTGAGTTTCTTGTAGCTGGCGATGGCAGCCTCAACCCCGGAAGGAGAGAGATCCTCGAGCTGGCCGTCGTACTTGTGCTCCCCAAGGTACGTGGCCTGGGTCGGCCACATCCGCAGGATGGTATCCAGGTAGGCCTTCGCCACATGGTAAAACGGCTCATCGGCAGGATACGTTGTTTCCTGCTCGCAGGCGGTGAACATCAGGCCCAGCGTGCCGAGTATGGCGGCCAGACAGATCAAGCGAATGCGGAACGACATGCTCGAAGTCCTTTCTGGAAAAGGCGCCAGCGGGCTTACGGGCCTGAGACCCCCGGAACCCGAACCCAATGGCCTGGAAAAGGCGGAAATTATAGCACAGGGTTCCGATGCTGCTTGATCCGGGAATACGGGCTCCTGCAGAATGGATTCTTGATAAGACAATGACTTCCGCCCACAAAGACGGTGTGAGCAAGGCGAGGCGACTGGCTGTCATCGGCGCCGGCCCGCTGGGGATTGAATGCGCGCTGTACGCCTCCCGGCTGGGGCACGACGTGCAGGTGTACGAGGCCGGGGAGATTGCCCAGCACCTGGACGAATGGGGCCACATCCGCATGTTCTCGCCCTGGTCCATGAACGTGTCGGCGCTCGGAAAGAGCGTGCTGGCGTCGGGAGGAAATCTCGGTCGCCTCTTTCGCTCCACCGTTTGCCCGACGGGCCACGAGCTGAGGGAACAGTATCTCCTGCCTCTGGCGGATTCTTCCCCCCTGGCCGGACGGATTCACACACATATTCGTGTTCTGGGTATCTCGCGTGATCGCCTGCTGAAGGGAGATCAGATCGGCTCCCCGGCGCGCTCCGGAAAGCCGTTTCGCCTGCTGATAGCGCCACGGGGAGCGAAAGAGAAAGTCGTGGAGGCGGATCGGGTGATCGATATGTCCGGCGTCTTTTCACAGCACAACTGGCTGGGAAGCGGCGGACTGCCTGCTCCGGGAGAGAAAGCTCTCGGCGGCCACATCGATTACGGTCTGCCCGACATCGGTGCGGCTCACTCGGAACGGTTTGCAGGCAAGAGAACGCTCGTCGTTGGATCGGGCCTCTCGGCGGCCACCTGCGTGGCTGCTCTGACCGGCCTCGCGCGCCGTGCGCCCGGAACCTCCGTGCTCTGGATGGTGCGGGCCGAGGGCCGGAATCCCTACGAACCAATCCCTGACGACCCTCTGGTCGAACGGGCAAAGCTGATGCACCTCGCATCCGGCCTGATGAACGGATCCGCCTCCAGGGTGGAGTGCCGGCGGGGCTGGATCGTGGAGGAAGTCCGGGAGGCGGGTGAAGGAATTGAGGTCACGTTGTCCAGAAAAGGTGAACTGGTTCGCGAGCAGGTGGATCGCGTCATCGCCAGCGTAGGGTACCGGCCCGATCGCAACCTCTACGAAGAG
>CBEVTG010000127.1:0-5927 GCA_965552745.1 uncultured bacterium | reverse complement strand
CTCCACCATGACCCGCATCGCAATTCTGAACTCGGGCACTGGCCAGCACCTCACACGGCTTTTGGAGGCGTTTGCCACGCTGGGCGCCGAAGCGAGCCCCCTTCCCATCCCGCGTCTGGTCGGATCGACCGGCTCCGGGCCCACCCTTTCCTCGAAGGGCGAATCCCTCGTCAACTTCGACGCGGTCATCCTGCGCGTCATCCCGCTGGGATCGCTCGAGCAGATCGTCTTCCGGATGGACGCCCTCCATCTCCTGGAGCGGCTGGGTGTGCCGATCTTCAACCCGCCGCGGGCCATCGAGCGCACGGTGGACAAGTTCTGGACCTCGTCCCTCCTCGAAGAGGAAGATCTGCCGACCCCGCGCACGGTGGCGGCGGAGTCTTTCCAGGATGCCATGGAGGCGTTCGCAAAGCTGGGCGGCAACGTCGTGGTCAAGCCGCTGTTCGGATCGGGCGGCCGGGGGATCTTCCGGCTCAACGACGAGGAAATGGCCTACCGCGCCTTCCGCACCATGGAGATGCACCGCTGGGTCTACTACATCCAGGAATTCATTCCGCGCGGCCTGCACGACGTGCGTGCCTTCGTGATCGGCGACCGGATCGTCGCCTGCTGCAAGCGCTCGGCGATCGACTGGCGCCGCAACGTGGCGCGGGGTTCCGTGGTGCGGCCCTTCCTACTCTCCGCAACCCAGCAAGATCTGGTTCTTCGCACCTGCAGCGTCCTGCAGGTCGAATACGCGGGCGTCGATCTGATCGAGGACGCCGAAGGCAAGACCTGGATCCTGGAGGCGAACAGCATCCCGGGCTGGACGGGGCTCCAGGAGAGCACTTCCGTCGACATCGCCGCCGAGATCGCCGGTCATGTTCTGGCCCGCGCCCGCGGCTCCCGGCGGAACTTGGCCGCGGGCTGACGCCGCGCCGATGCCGCTCGCCCGGCCCCCTCGACACTCTTACCCCCGCCGCACCGGGCCACGGCGCAAGCCTTCTCCCCGTCGGCGCACATCCCGATCTCCCGTCCAGGCCGCGCGCGCTGCGGTTGAGTCGATCCCCGGACGGTCCCGGTTCTCGCTCCCCCTCAAACCGCGCCAGGCGGCAGATGTGGCTGCCTTCGCCTGCCTGGCCGAGCTCACCTCCGAGAAACCCGGAAACGTCACGCTGCGTCGCGGATTGCCGGGTCTTTCCCCGTTCGACTTCCTGTATAGCGCCTCGGCTCTGCGCGCCGGGTTCTCCTCGCCGGGCACCCACAGCGTGGGCCGCATGATCCTGACCACGATCCGCCGTACACGCCGCCGCGTGAGCACGAATACGAACCTCGGCCTCGCCCTGATCCTGGCCCCTCTCGCGGTCGCCAGCACCCGCGCACGACCTGCTCAGCTAAGAGAGAGCCTCCGGCGGGTGCTGCACAATCTCACGCGCCGCGACGCTGAACAGGTGTATGAGGCGATCCGTCTGGCCGCACCCGGCGGCATGGGGAAGGTGAAGAAACAGGACGTTTCACAGAAACCGGGCAAAAACCTGCGCGACTGCATGGTCCTGGCCCGGCGCCGCGACTCGATCGCCGCCGAGTACGCCTCCGGCTACGCGCTCACGTTCGGGACGGGCGTTCCCGCCATGAAACGCGCCCTGCAAGAGGGTTTCACGATGCGGCAGGCGATCGTCATGTCGTATCTGAAGCTTCTGTCGGTACGGCCTGATTCGCTCATTGCCCGCAAGCATGGAATGCAAACAGCCCGTCGCGTGTCGCGCCTCGCTGCCAACGTTCTCGAGAGCGGTGGTCTCGTTACCGATGCCGGCAGCTGGAAGATCACCGCTCTCGACCGCACGCTGCGCTCATCCCGCCTGAATCCCGGCACCACCGCCGACCTCACCGCTGCGGCGATTTACGTCACGCTCGTCTCGGATTGAGGTTTATTGAGGGCAGGGTTTCAGATCGACTTCGGCACCGTGGTTGCTGGGGCGTAGGAGGCGCACGTCATAGTCGGTACTGGAGGGTCCGCCTTCTAGCAGGCGCTCTGCCAGATCCTGTGCCGAAACCTGATCCGGTGTCAGCGCATAAACGCAGGGGCCCCAGGAACTCTGGCCGACTCCGTGCGCTCCGGCCTGCCTGAGCCAGCGCACGAGCGGCGCCGCCTGCGGATGGTAGAGCCCCCCCTGGGCTTCCTGGAAAACGGTTCCGACGCCTTCCTGGATCTTCTCCAGTGAGGCTCCAAATGTCTTCAGATCCCGCTCGAGAAGCGCGGGAAGTAACCGCATCAGAATCGTCCCGGAGAGATGCTCGAGGAGAGCCACGGACGGATCGGGTTGCTCGGAGAAGATGCGCTCCTCGTCATCGCCACTGACGCCCCTCCCCTCGCGCGGGATGGCTGCGACGATTCCCCACTCTTCCGGGAAAGGCTGGCGGAAGACGAGTGGGGGCGGACAGGGCCGGCCCTCAGCGTGCCCCGCATCGAGAAGAAAGCCTCCGAGACGGAACGCGTGTGCTCCAATGCCGGAGCGCCTCCCACGTGCGAGCAAGTTGCACCAGCCGGGAACATTCTCCGGAAGACCGTGAAGGCGTGACAGTGCCGCCGCCACCGACAGCGACATCTGCGTTCCCGACCCGAGGCCGACGTGATCCGGTATCGCCTGGCATACCCGGATGCGGGCGCCGCCCCGCAGCCTCGATGCGTCGAGGAAGGCGGCCGCGACCCTCCTGACCCTTTCCGCCTGCATGCCCTCAACTTCCAGCTCCTGCGATGGCTCGGCTTCGAGGATCCACGCGGGCTCCTCGACCGCCAGGCCGAGGCTTCCGAAACGCACGCCCTTGCCGGGGAGCGCCTTCATGAGGCCGAAGTGCAGACGAGCGGAGGCTTTGACGCTGACGCGCGGCATCACTTCTCGCCCGCCGCGCCGGAGCCCGCCTTTCCGGAGAGATGCTCTCGCACGTACCCGGTGAGAAACGTGAACGCCTCGCGCTCCTGGGGTCCCGCGGCCTTGTCGATGAGCGGCGTGAGGTTCTCCACCTGGCGCGCTACTTCCTCGGCGCCCAGCCACGGGATGCGGCTGGTCGCGATGGCCGCTTCGATCACCGCGTGCTTGGCCCGGTTCAGGCCCACGAAATCGCGCACCCGCCCCTCACCGACACACCGGCACAGGAAACGCGCCCGGTTGCCGCTGCGATCCGCGGTCTCGACCTCGAACTCACGCCAGTGGCAGGTATCGGAGAGCACCGCCCCGCGCACGCTGCGCGCGGGGAAGGTGGGAAACGGCTTCTCGCCGACGGCGCAATGCGCGAAGACGAGCACGCTGTCGGTGAAGTTCACCACACCCTGCCCGCTGAGAGTCAAGTTGCGGAACGTGGCGGAATCACGGAACGGCCGAATCAACAGCCGCTCATCCTTCCACGAGACACCCATGGGAGCGAGATTGACTTCCCCTTTCTCGTTCAGCGTACTGACGATGACTTCGAGGATCATGCGGCGGTGACCTCGCTGCGATCGAACATCATCTCAACCGCCACATGCTCCACCTGGGGAAGCACGAACTTGTAGAAACGTATGAACACACGCCGGGCGTCGCTGCTCGCGAATATCACGCGCGCCAGATCCAGCGAAGCCCCCTCGATGAGAACGAATCGTCCCGATTCGAGGTACTGGCGCACCCACTCCCGGACGTCATGCGAGAGAACGTCCATCGTCTCCTCGGCAATGATTCCCTCGAGCGCCACATCGACCACGACGCGCTGCTTCTCGGAACGTTCTTCATTGTCAACACCGATGTGCACGCGGCATTCGATGTTATCGATCTTCAGCATCCCCCTGGCGCTCTCCAAAGCACCCGTACTACGGGATCGGATGCGACGTTTCATGAATCCGTCTTGCCTTTTCGCCGGCGCGGGCGACGACGGTGGCGCTCCGGATCCTCGTCCTCCGGATAGGTCAGATATCCCCAGTCGAGCGGCTCGCCCTGATGGTACTTCTTGCCGAGCCTCAGACAGATCTGCGCCTTCATCAGCTCCCGCCCCAGGTAAAAGGAGTGGGAGGCGTCGTCGTCCACTCCCAGGCGCGTGTAGATCTCCCGGATGTTCATACCCTTGATGAAGACATCCCGGTTGAACACGTAGATGTACTGCCCGTCTGTGTCGATCCGTAAGTTGAGATCGCGGATCTTGCGCTGCATGGAGCTGAGCTCCTCTTCACTCGCGTAGCGGGCGCTGCGGTCACGATACGTGAGAAGCGCCGGATTGATACCCTTGGGGATCACCCTGTGCTTACGCGAGTAGTACATGATACGGCGCCCCTCGTCGAGCTCGCGCACGCTTCCCTGTGCCCAGCTGGCAACTTCCGTGGTGAGCACGTACCGGATATGCAGCTCGCTCATGAGACCGAGAAAGACAGCGTTGACGCCGGTGGAATCGGCTTCGGTGAGCTCGGTAAGATTCCCCACGCCCATCAGGATCTCGTCCTCCGGGAAGCGCTCCCGAGTTTCGACGTAACGGCGTAGAGCGGTCGCCAGTCCGAAATGAATCGGTTCGAGCACCGGGTCGAGGATGAGCTTCGAAGCTCCCGCGTCCCGCGCGCGCTCTGCGTTGGCGGCCAGTGAATCGACGCCTTCTCCGGCCTCCGGAAGGATCACCGGAACCGCACGAATCCGGCCGGCGAGATCCATGTTGCTCGAATTCAGGCTGAGGACATAGTCAACACCGGCATCGTCGGCCCGCAGAATCTCCTCCGGATTGAACGTATCCACGCTCAGCTTGAACCCCCGTTCCTTGAGCGCGCGGATTACGGCGCCGATGGCATTGAAGGTTCTCCCCGGAGTGCAACCAATGTCGATGATGTCAGCGCCGCTGCGCCGGTAGCGCTCGGCCGCCTCGAGGATCTGTTCCACCGACAGCTCGCTGGCATCGTTGATTTCCGCAAGTATCTGCAGGTCGTAGGCACCGTAATCCTCTCCCGGAGGGCGCTGGCCAAAATGCACCGGCAGATCGCGCAGATCCTTGGGTCCGGTCTGGACCGGGACACCGAGCTGCGAGCTCGCTTCCTCGAGATCCACCTTGCACAAACCGGGGAGAAGCACTGTCTCGCCAACGGCGCAGCGCAGCGAGCGCACCAGGAAGCGGGTCGTGATGAGTGCCGCCACGGTAATCGGCAGCTCCGCCACGCGGTGTTGCACCGGAAGCCTGGTGGATTCGAGAAGCTGTTCGAGAGACTCCCGGGCCAGAGATCCGGTCACGAAGACCCACGTTTCCTTGCTGGCCAGCCGGGCTTCCTCCACTACAGCCACAATCCTCCGTCAACGTGCAGGACGGCGCCCGAGATGTAGCGCGCGCGCGCGGAGACCAGAAAGGCAACCGCTTCGGCAACATCGTCCGGTGTTCCAAAGTGCCCGAGCGGGATGCCCTGCTCCCAGGTGCGGCGCAACCGCGCGGGCAGTCCCCGGTAGTTTTCCGTCTCGATGAACCCCGGGCTGACCGCATTGACGCGCACGCCGTGCTTGCCCTCGGATCCGGCCAGCACGCGAGTCAGCATCATGAGCGCCGATTTCGCAGCGTAGTAGACGGGAGCGTCAAGAACGCCTCCCGGCGAGATGTCGGAGTGAAGCGCTCCGATGTTGAGGATCTGCCCGCTCTTCTGGCGGCGCATCTGGCGCAGCGCTATGCGCATGCAGTGTGCCGGGCCGGAGAGATTTCCGTCCAGGATCTCCTGCCACCCGTCGGCCCTGAGTCGGGTGAAGTCGTGCACCCAGAACGGGCCAACGTTGTTGACCAGAAGATCAAGACGTCCAAAATGCAGCACCGTGCGGCGAATGAGCCTCTCACATTGGGCCGCTGACATCATGTCGCCCCGAAGGGCGATCGATTTGGGGCTCTGTCGGCGCACGCGCTCCAGGGCTCGACGGGCGGGCGGCTCCCGGCGCTGGTAGTTGAGCACCAGCACGTGCCCCTCG
>CBEVTG010000126.1:0-5946 GCA_965552745.1 uncultured bacterium | reverse complement strand
GCGCATACGTAGTCCAGGCGGTCGGTGATCGGCTCCACCATCGGGTAGCTGAGGGTCTCGCACAGTTTCTCTGTTCCACGGTGCAGATAGCCGATGACCGGCTCGCACGCCACGACTGTCTCGCCGTCGATCTTCAGCTTCAGTCGGAGCACCCCGTGGGTCGAGGGGTGTTGTGGCCCCATGTTGACTTCCAGGAGGTCGGTATCGAGCGTGGATGCAGGTTCGTTCACAGTCATGCCTTCGTTTTCGGTCAGCCCCTCAGGGCTTGAACGGCAGATCCCCCGTCGTGATGTCAGGCGGCCTGAAACCCGGATCGCGCAGGAGCATGTGATCCTCAGGCTTGCCTTCGGTCGGGTACTCCTTGCGAAGAGGGTGGCCGACCCAGTCATCGCTGAGCAGGATTCGCGTGAGGTTCGGGTGTCCCTTGAAACGAATGCCCAGCATGTCGTACGCCTCGCGCTCGAACCAGTCGGCGCTTTTCCAGACACCTGTGAGCGAAGGGGCTTCCTCGCCTTCGGCAATGCGAATCTTGACGGTGATGCGGTGGCCGTGCCGGATCGAGTTCGGCTGGTAAATCATCTCGAACCGCTGGGGGCGGTCCGGGTAGTCCGCTCCACACAGGTCAGCGAGCTGGCGCATGTACAGATCCGGATCATTCTTGAGGAACGTCATCACCTCGATCAGACGGTCGGTCTTGAGGACCACGATCGGGTTGCCGGCGAAGTAAGTGACCTCCTCGATGGCGTCGGGAAAGCTGAGCCTGAGGCGGTCAACGACACGGGAGGGAACCTCCTTGCTGAGCTCTTCCTCGCTCAGCCCCCCCGTGCGGGCCCTGGGAACGGGCCGGGGGGCAGGCTTCTCTCCTCCGGCGCCCGCGGGCGGGGCTCCACCCTTTGTCTCTTCGTTCATGGGTGCTCGGGCGGACGGTCCCTCAGGCCGTCCGCTTGGCGATCGTCATGCGATCGATCTTGTCCTGAAGCTTGAGGACGCCGTACAACAGCGACTCGGGCCGCGGCGGGCAACCTGGAATGTAGACATCCACCGGTACGATCCGGTCCACGCCCTGCATCGTGCTGTAGGTGGGGAAAGGGCCGCCGCAGGTGGCGCAGGCCCCCATGGAGATGACCCACTTGGGCTCCGGCATCTGATCGTAAAGACGTTTGATCACGGGTCCCATCTTTTCCGTCGGCGTGCCGGCCACGATCATGAGGTCCGACTGGCGCGGGGAAGCGCGAAATACACCCGCTCCGAACCGGTCCATGTCAAACCGGGAGGCTCCCGCGGCCATCATCTCGATGGCACAGCAGGCCAGACCGAAAGTCATCGGCCACAGGGCGGACTTGCGCGCCCAGTTGAAGAGCTTGTCGACGGTGGTGATCAGGATGTTGGGCTCAAAACGACCCTCGATCAGACCCATTCGAGAGCCCCCTTCCTCCAGGCGTAGTAGTAACCCAGAAGCAGGATGCCCAGGAAGGTAGCCATGGTGACAAACCCCAGCAGGGCGAGCTGCTTGAAACGCACCGCCCAGGGGAACATGAAAATGACCTCGACATCGAAGATCACAAACAGGACCGCGATCAGGTAGTAACGGACCGAATAGCGGTCACGTACCTCGCCCTCGCTCTCCACTCCACACTCGTAGCTCGACAGCTTCACGGGATCTGGCTTGTGCGGCCGAACCACACGCGCCACGATCAGCGTCACCACCGGAAAGGCGGCCGCCACCAGGGCGAAGATGAGGATAGGGAGATACTGCTCCACTGTGTAAAGGTAGAAAGTCGGGAACGGTTCCGTGCAGATTGCGCGGTAACCGAAGGGGAAAATTACCACAGCCCCCTGCCCGAGTCAAGAAACGCAGAGGGTTACGAGCACCGCCGTGTGTTGCACACACGGACAGCTATCAGGAGTCTAGGGAAGTTTGTTTCGGCTGAACGCTCAGTACGACTGGCGCAGGCTGCCGAAGACCCGATCGCGGTACATGCTCGGCAGGGCGGCGCGCTTCTCCTGCAGCCGCTGCAGGCGGGTGGGGCCCTCGTTATACGCCATGACGGCGCTCTCGAGGCTGTTGAAACGATCGCGAAGCTTGCTCAGGTAATACGTCCCGAGTTCGATGTTGAACTCCGGATCGTGAAGCTGCTGCTCTCCGGTCCACTCCAGATCGATCTCCCGGGCGACAGCCTCCGCCGTGGAGGGGAGAAGCTGCATGAGGCCCACGGCCCCCTTGTGGCTCACCGCGTTGGTCCGGAACGCGCTCTCGGTGTGGATGATGGCCAGGATCATCTCCGGGTCCAGCTGGTACTTCTTGGAGACCCGGTCGATCGAGGTGGCGATGTTCCACACCTGATCGGACGGCAGGTTGACCCGCTTTATGCTGAGGAACTCGCGCACCTTGACCAGGGTGATCAGGCGGCGGTTGCGCATGTGCATTTTCTTGAGCTTGGCTCTCTGGAGCTTGGTCAGCTCGCTGACTTCTTCGAGAGTCCGAAGTTGGGGCTGGTACAGATAGTCGCCGATCAGCGTGACGGCGAACAGAAGCACCATCACCGTCGTGCCGACGAGGGCGAAAACGAGCATTCCGGTCCTGGAAAAGACCTTCATTCTGGGTAAATCCTCCTCCCCTTGGGTCCCCTAATTATTCGAAGGCCCCCTCCAACTGTCAAGGGAAATCACATCCCTCCACAGCCATTAAATCTATTAAATTGTTTATTTACAGAACTTTGAGATTCTGTTGAGCGGCCGCTTCTCTCCCCGGATCGCCCCTCTCAGGGCCCGGAAGAAGCCGCCTCGGCGGCCATCAGGAGGCGCTCGCCGGCCCGGAGGCCGTCTGTCTGGCCCCCCTCGACCTCGAGCACCCCGATGGCCGGGCGCCGGGGAGAATAGGAGGGGCAGGGATCCTCGAGGCAGGGGGGAACCTGCCTCTCGATGTGAACCACCCGGGCCTGGCGGTCCAGCCACACGATGTCGAGCGAGATGCGCGTATTCTTCATCCAGAAGGAATGGAGAGCTGGCTCATCAAAAATGAAGACCATGCCGGTTCCCGGCTCGAGCCGGTCGCGGTCCATGAGCCCACGGACCCTTTCCTCCGGGGTATCAGCGACCTCGGCCAGAAAAGCCCGCCCGTCCGGAAAGACCACCCGAACTCCCTGAACCCCTGCGAGCACCGTCAAATCGCCGACCGGCCCGGCCTCCACCCCTCCGGCCTCTCCTCCGGCGGCACAGGAGGTCAGACAGAATCCTATCAATAGGAAAAACGCGGACGTCCTGCGGCCGGTTTCTTTTGGAGCCACGGAGCCGATGATATCATTCGGTTCCTGCGATGCTCATAGAGAAAAGCTCCATTGATGATGTGGATCTGGCCGGCAAGCGGGTTCTCGTCCGGGTCGATTTCAACGTCCCCCTTCGGGAAGGCCGGGTGGTTGACGACGAGCGCATCCGCGCCTGCCTGCCCTCCCTGCGTGCGCTCAGGGAGCAGGGCTGCCGGTTGGTGCTGGCCTCTCACCTCGGGCGGCCCAGGGGAAAGCGCGTCGCCGATCTTTCATTGCGCCCCGCCGCCGGGAGACTCTCTGAGCTGATCGGCTGTCCGGTCCCGATCGCGCCTGACTGCGTCGGGCCGCAGGCCGAAGCACTGGCCACAAAGCTGGGCACCGGCGAGTGTCTGCTGCTGGAGAACCTGCGCTTCCATCCGGAGGAGGAGGCGAACGAGCCGGCTTTCTGCCGGCGGCTCGCCGCGCTCGGAGAGGTGTACGTGAACGACGCTTTCAGCGCCAGCCACCGGCGCCACGCTTCGGTTGCCGGAATCGTCGAGCACTTTCCAGTGGCGGTGGCCGGGCTGCTGATGAGTCGCGAGATCGAGGCTCTCTCGCAGGTCGCTCTGGATCCGGCCAGGCCCTACGCCGCCATCCTCGGGGGCGCCAAAGTGTCCGACAAGGTGCTCCTGGTGGACACCCTTCTGCTCAAGGTTGACCGCTTGCTCATCGGCGGAGCCATGGCCTACCCGTTTCTGGCCGCCAGGGGAATCTCGACAGGTCATTCATTGCTGGAAACCCGGACCGTGGAGACGGCCCGGGCGCTGCTCGATAAAGCCGCGAAGCTCGAAGTGCCGCTTCACCTTCCCGTAGATCACCGCGTGGTCAGGGACACGAAGTCGCACGAACCTGCCACGGACACCCGGTCCGAGGCGATCGACGACGGGTATGCCGCGGTCGATATCGGCCCCCACACCGAGAAGCTGTTTGCGGACGCGCTGAGCGACTGCCGTTGCGTTCTCTGGAACGGGCCGCTCGGCTTCTTCGAGGGTGGCCATGTGGCCGGTTCCCGCGCCGTCGCTGAGGCGGTTGTCTCCTGCGGGGCCTTCTCGGTGGCCGGAGGCGGAGACACCGCGGCGCTCCTGCACACCCTGGACATGGCCGGCAAGTTCTCGCACCTGTCCACGGGAGGCGGGGCCTCGATCGAGTTCCTCTCCGGAAAGACCCTGCCGGGGATCCAGGCCCTCAACGATCGCTGAGGGTACCAGCCCGCGGCCGATTTCTCCTTGCGGCGCGGCGACAGTTCGATAAAATAGCGCCACACTCCACAGAGGGTCCCTTCATGCGCAAACCACTTTTCGTCGGCAACTGGAAGATGAACCTGGCTGGCCCGGAGGCGACCGAGCTCACGAAGAAGCTCACGCTAGCCGTCGGCGATGTGGATGATGTCGAGGTCGCCATCGCGCCGGCGTTCACTTCGATTCGCCCGGTGTCGTCGATCATCTCCGCGAGCTCGCTGGGTCTGGCGGCCCAGAACCTTCACGCGGAGGACAAGGGAGCCTTCACCGGCGAGGTCTCCGGCGCGATGCTGGCGGAGCTGCGCGTCAAGTACGTCATCGTCGGGCACTCCGAACGCCGCCGCGCCTTCAACGAGACGGACGTCATGGTCAATCTCAAGATCGAGGCTGCTCTCAGGAACAACATCGTGCCGATCGTCTGCCTGGGGGAGAAGGGTGAGGATCGTCTGGCGCGCAAGACACTCACCGTGGTTCGCAAACAGCTCAACGCGCTGCTCGAGGGAATTCCCCCCGAGCAGGCCGCCAGGACCGTGATCGCCTACGAACCCGTGTGGGCCATCGGCACCGGCCACAACGCCACCCCCGACCAGGTCCAGGAGGTCCATAAGTACTTGCGCGACCGCCTCACCAAGCGGTACAGCACGGAGGTCGCCGACCAGGTTCGGATTCTTTATGGAGGAAGCGTGCGTGCCGACAACATCTACGACCTGATGATGGAACCGGACGTGGATGGAGTTCTGGTGGGATCTTCTTCGCTGGACAGCGAGCAGTTCGCCGCCATCTGCCGCTACCGGCAGATGAAGAAGGCGGAGGCCTGAGAGCCGCCAGCCAGCGTGCTATAATCTTCCAATCATGCTCTGGATGCTGAGTGTTCTACACGTCGCCGTCTGCATCTTCCTGATCCTGGTTGTTTTGCTCCAGACCGGCCGCGGGGCGGATCTGGCCGGCGCCTTCGGCATGTCCGGGAGCCAGACCGCGTTCGGCCCCCGCAGCACCTCGTCGCTTCTGTCGAAGATGACGACCTGGATGGCGATCGCCTTCATGCTCACCTCTCTGTCGCTTTACCTCCTTAACTCGCGCCAGGGTGGTTCCTCGATCATCGAGCCAGCCGCCGCTGAAGCTCCGGCCGAGGCCGGCAGTGACGCCGGAGTCGCGGACGATCTCGACGACGCCGCCGGCACGGGGACAGTCATCGAACAGGACGTCTTGGTGGGTGATCAGATCATCGAGGAGGAACTCGGCGGCACACCCCTGGATTCACTCCCGGCGGAAGAGCCGTAAATCCCCCCCAGCCGATCCCCCCTCCCAGGGGCGAGAGGCACCCGCTGGAAGCCGCGTGCCGAAGTGGTGGAATTGGCAGACACACCATCTTGAGGGGGTGGCGGTGAAAACCATGCGGGTTC
>CBEVTG010000125.1:0-5954 GCA_965552745.1 uncultured bacterium | reverse complement strand
ACATCCATGGCCCTGTCCGTACCCCACTCCGACGAGACCGACCAGGTCACGCCGCCATCCCTGCTGATCCAGAGCCCCCCGGGCAGGCCACCACGATCTGAACGGGCGGCCGCAAACACCGTCGAGTTGGCCTCAACTCCACACTGAGTGCTGCGGGTAACCCGCACAGCATCCAGACCGGGTTGCACGAGCGTCCATGACTCACCGCCATCTGTGCTGCGATATAGACCCCCTCCATTCACCTCAGGATCGAAGGTCGCATAGACTTCAAATGTTGCCGGGACGGCATCCACCATGTAAATCCAGCCGAGAACGATGCCGAATTCATTTGCAGGGAATCCCTGGATATGCCGAGTCCACGAAACCAGAGTGGTTGAATTCGTTTCCCAGACTCCAGCACTCGTGGCTGCATAGATCGTGGTCCCAACTCCCCCCGACACGCCGAACACTATGGGAGGCGAGAAACCGGGGTTCGTGATCCCGACTTTCGTGAAACTTGCCCCGGCATTGGTACTTCTGTAAACACCCGCACAAAATCTATTTTGGGATTGAACCGCCGCGAAGACAAATCCGGTTGAAAGCTGCGTGGCTAGATCTACAACGGTCCCGCAGATCCCTGACGCAATGTTCCACTGACCTGGATTTCCCCGTCGTCTCGCCATCGACTCGAACGATCCCAACCCTACGATAGCCAACACCGACACTATGGCGATGAAGAATCTCGTTGATTTCATCTCTACCTCCAGGTTTGCTTTCCGAGGACGCTCTAGCTGAGTAGGCATCCTCATCTGCCTTACAGAGTTGCTGACTACCATCCGTCCGTCACCTCAAGATCGGAATCCCCACCTCCCTTTCCCTAAACGGCGGAACTGCCAGCCGTTACGCTTACAGACAAACGTAAGCCTGCTAGGTCATCTCATCTCTTTATATTGCTCACAGCGGGGATAAAGTTCCCTCGAAACTGGCGTTATCGGGGAGATTGCCCGAATGAGGGTCAAGCCGCCGGGTAAACCCGACTAACTGCCCTGATTTCAATCTCTTGCCTGTGCGTGATATTCTGTATGGGTGTGGACGCGAAGCACACGGTACTCGCGTCTCATCGATCGACCCCGCTCCGCTCCTCAGCGCGGCCCGGCAGCGAGAGCCCGTGTGGAGGCAGCCATGCAAGAGACCGCCATGAAGAAGAAGGATTTCCGTATAGAGACCGATTCGCTGGGTGAGGTCCGCGTTCCCGCTCGGGCTTATTGGGGAGCCCAGACACAGCGTGCCATAGAGAACTTTCCAATCAGCGGTATCCCGATGCCGCGCAGGGTGATCCGCGCCCTGGGACTGGTGAAGAAGGCTGCCGCCGAGTTCAACCGCGATCGGGGCGAGCTCGATGCAAAGATTGCGGGCGCTATCGTGCAGGCTTCACAGGAAGTCGCTGACGGCACGCTCGACGACCAGTTTCCTCTCGACATTTTCCAGACCGGTTCGGGCACGTCCTCGAACATGAACGCCAACGAGGTGATCGCCAACCGGGCGGCGGAGATCCTGGGCCTGCCGCGCGGCGAGAAGAAGATCCACCCCAACGACCACGTCAATAACGGACAGTCCTCGAACGATGTCATTCCAACCGTCATCCACATCGCCGCGCTCGAGGGAATAGAGCACGAGCTGACGCCGGCCCTCGTCGGGCTGGGGGAGGCACTCCTCAACAAGGCGCGTGAGTTCGACGACATCGTCAAGGTCGGACGCACGCACCTGATGGACGCCGTTCCCGTGCGGCTGGGCCAGGAATTCAGCGGCTATGCCGCCCAGCTCGAGCAGGGGATCGGGCGCGTCTCAGGCTGCCGCGAGCGCCTCCAGGAGCTGGCGCTCGGGGGCACCGCGGTAGGCACCGGGCTCAACGCGCCGGCGGGGATGCCGGAAGCGGTCATTGCCCAGGTCGCGAAAGAAACCGGACTTCCCTTCCGCCAGGCGGACAATCTGTTCGAAGCCCTGGCGGCGAAAGATTCTGTAGTAGAAGTCAGCGGCGTTCTGAAGACCCTCGCCTGCAGCCTGTTCAAGATTGCCAACGACATCCGCTACCTGGGATCCGGTCCACGTTGCGGCATCGGCGAGCTGTTGCTTCCGGAACTCCAGCCCGGAAGCAGCATCATGCCCGGCAAGATCAACCCTGTCATGCCCGAGATGATGCGCATGGTCTGCGCCCAGGTAATCGGCAACGACGCGGCCATCGGTGTCGGCGGCATCTCCGGAGACTTCGAGCTCAACGTCATGATGCCGATGATGGTTCACAACCTGATGCAGTCGATCGAGATCCTGGCCCAGGCCTGCGACACGTTCCGCGAGCGCTGCATCGAAGGACTGCGGGCCAACAAGGAACGCGCCGAGGAGATCATCGAGCAGAGCCTGATGATGGTCACCGCTCTTGCACCGAGAATCGGCTACGACGCCGCCAGCAAGCTTGCCCAGGAGGCGTACCGCAGCGGACGCACAATCCGGGAGCTGGCGCTCGAGCGGAAACTCCTGCCGGAGGGCGAGCTCGACAGGCTCCTCGATCCGAAGGGCATGACCGGTCCTCCGCTCAAGAGGAAATCCAGCAAGAAGTGATGCAGGCGGCGCTTTCAGGCGCCACCAGAGCCGCTTTTCCTGAACCAGCCGCCGGGGTTCACAGGGCACCTCCCCGTACGGAGGGAACCCCTCATCTGCCGCAGTTGCGACGCGAGCCCGGAGCGGCCGCGATGTGTTTCCGGCGCTAAGATTTTGACTGGAGAATACTGAGAGTGTTGCGGTTCGAAAAAGTAGAGAAGTTCTACGGTACACACGAAGTGCTGACGGGAGTGGATTGGTCGATTCCCGCAAGGTCGCGCGTCGGCCTGGTCGGCCCGAATGGTGCGGGCAAGTCGACGCTGTTACGGCTTGTGGCGGGGATCGAGGAGCCCGACCGCGGAGTGATCGTGCGGCCGCGCGGAACGGAGCTGGGCTACCTGCCCCAGGAGGGGGCGCGCGTGGCCGAGGGCACGCTCCTGGAGGCGATTCTGTCTCCGTTCGCCAAGGTCAGGGCTATGGAGCACGAGCTCATGGTAATGCACGAGGCCATGGCAACCGCCCGGGGAGAGACTCTGGAGCGGCTGACCTGGGAATCGGGAGAGCTGCAGCACCGCTTCGAGGTGGCCGGCGGATTTGAGCTCGAATCGCGCGCCCGCGCCATCCTCACGGGGCTGGGGTTCGCGGCCGAGGATGCGACCCGGCCGCTTGCCGAGTTCTCGGGAGGGTTCCGCATGCGAGCGGCACTCGGAGCGCTCCTGCTCAAGAACCCGGACTACATCCTCCTCGACGAGCCGACCAACCACCTCGATCTCGACGGCATCGCGTGGCTGGAGACGTATCTGCAACAGATCACCTCGGCACTCGTCATCGTCTCCCACGATCGCGTGTTTCTCAACCGGGTGGTGCGCTCAATCGCCGACCTCGATCGCGGCAAGGTGAAGGTCTGGACCGGAAACTACGACTCGTTCCGCACCCAGAAGGCATCCGCTCGCGAGCTGGCCCTCAAGCAGGCCATACAGGAAGGGCGTCGCCGCGCCGAGGTGGAGCGTTTCATCGAGCGCTTCCGCTACAAGGCCACCAAGGCACGCCAGGTGCAGAGCCGCGTCAAGATGCTCGAGAAGATGAAGGCCACCGATGTTCCGGTCGGCGACCCGGAGTGGCAGTTCCGGTTTCCACCCGTTCCCCGCTCGGCAAAACGGGTCCTGCTGCTCGCCGACGTGGTGCGCTCGTTCGACAGCCGGCCGGTGTTGCGCGGACTTAACCTGGAGATCTGGCGCGGCGAGCGCGTGGCGCTGTGCGGGCCGAACGGTTGCGGTAAGTCGACACTCCTGAAGCTCGTCGCCGGAGGTCTGGCGCCCGACTCGGGACGTATCGAAATCGGAAGCAACGTCGCGCTGCACTATTTCGCCCAGCACGTTCTGGAAACCCTGACGGCCGGGCGCACCCTGCTCGAGGAACTTCAGGCCTGGGCACCGGGCCGCAGCGAGCGTGAGATTCGCTCCCTTCTGGGAATGTTTCAGTTCTCGGGAAACGACGCCTTCAAGCGCGTGGAGGTTCTCTCGGGCGGAGAGAAGAACCGCCTGGCCATGGCCCGCCTGATGCTGGATCCCGGTAACTTTCTGCTGCTCGACGAGCCCACGAACCACCTCGACCTGCCTGCTCGCGAGGCACTCGAGCAGGCTCTGGCGCGCTTCGAGGGGGCACTCCTGTTCGTTTCACACGACCGGTACTTCATCAACGAGGTGGCAACCAAGGTTGTGGGATTCCGCGGCGGTCGCGTGGCCGTCTATGACGGAGGGTACGATGACTATCGTGCCACGCTCGACGAGGAGATCTCCGGCGGCCGGATCAAGAAGAACGGCAAAGGAAAGAAGAAGAGCAGCGTGAAGGCTGTCATTTCCACTCCAGACGCATCTCGATCAAAGGGGGTAAAACGAGAAGCGAAGAAAAAGGGCGCCCCCACCGAGACGAGCCCCGCTGCGAAGAGTTTACCCTCAGCCCCCTCTTCCTCACCGGTAAACCGACGCCAGCAGCGTCGGACCGAAGCGAGCGCGCGAAACGAGCGCAACCAGCGCATCCGTCCGCTGCGCAGGGAGGTGCAGCGACTCGAGGGAGAGATTGCAGCAGCGGAGAAGAACTTGAAGGAGACGCTGGCCGAGCTTGCCGATCTGCAGACCTACCAGACACCCGACCGCGCGCGCGAGCTGGGAGAGGCCAGAAAATCGCTGGAGGTCGATCTCGCCCATCTTTACGATGACTGGGACCACGCTGCCCGCGCTCTGCAGAAAGTGGAAGGCGAGTCGATCACCTCGCAAGCACGCTGAGCAGGTTTCAGCCGTTCAGCGGCAGGGGTCGTTGAGCGGATCGTCGAGAAGCGAGCGCGGATCGGGGTCGAGCGTGCCGAAGCCGCGGCCGTAGGTTCCAACGCCACAGCCGTTCTTCCCCCGGATCACGAAGGTGCGGCTATCCCCCGGAGTGACCGGAGCAGAATCGCTGACGCTCGTCACCAGCAGATCCTTTCCACCACACACGACACCTTCGAGAAAGCCCCCTGTCGCCTGAAGGCTGCTGGTCGAACCCAGGACCAGATCGTAGAGAATCGACGGACCTGCCATCTCGTCCAGGCTGTCCCAGTTTACGAGCGCCGCACCCGCTGCATCGAGGATGCTACTCACACCGACTACCTCCGGCGGGGCGAACCAGGTCAGCGGGTCGGACGGAGCACAGTCGGAGAAATCTGGCACCCGGTCACCGTCATCATCCGCACCACCCACACCCCCGGAGTTGTTGATCGGTACGGCGGGTCTCAGCTCGAGGTCGGCGGCATTGTTCTGGCTGTCCTGGGTGCGGTGGAGCGAAAGCCCGCGCTCCAGCGCCACGGTCGATGGACCGTAGATGCCATTATTCCCGGTGAAATCCCCGTATGCGACGCAGTCGATTGTCTCCGAGCTGAAGCAGATGCGGCCCGAGGGAAACTCCAGCCTTCCGGTGGTCACGTGATCGGCGCTGATCCCGAACAGATCCACCGCTTCCTGCGTGGCCATCAGGATCCGGGACCCGGAGGTGCCGTTTAAAACATCGCTGCCAAAGGTCCCGAACACCGGCTGTGGTGTGCCGTCGGCCGAGAACGATGTGATGCTGTGGTCTCCGATGTTGGTTTGTCCTCCGCTCGTCATCCGCAACATGACGTACTGGGCGTCGGGGGCACCCGGGTGGCCCGGGTAGATCTCGTCGATCACCATGAAATGCTGAGCGGCGTGAGCCGGGACCGCGGTAGCAAGCACGATCAGAACAAAACAGGAAAACGGCAGGGCGAGTTTACGCATGGATTAGCTCCCTCGGCTGAAGGCCAAACTGACCTCGATAACCGTTAAACCCGGAAGTGGCCTCCGAATATTCCCGATCGATTCCAGGCCATG
>CBEVTG010000124.1:0-5966 GCA_965552745.1 uncultured bacterium | reverse complement strand
AGCAGCGCCACGACTGCCACGAGCGGCGTTGGGGTCGTCATCTTCGGGAGGAACTCGCCGGGCGGAAGCTTATAGGCTCTGCACCGTAACTCTTTCCTGACTTTAGCATATCACCTGAGTGCTTGCAAAACGCCACGCACGTATTCGGGGATTTCCTCGGGGCTGGAGGGTGAGGGCATTTTCAGCATGCCGGTCGGGCTCAACCTTGCCTGCGGAGTCTGTTTCAACCAGCCCACCAGACGCTCGGGGGGAACCGAAGCCTGCTCGGAGAACGTAATGTGGATGTTCCCTCCGCGTCTTTCGATCTGACTCACCCTATGGTGCTCGGCGAGCAGTCGCAGAGAAGCGAGGGCGAAGAGGTTTTCCGTCTGTCGGGGCAGTTTGCCGTAGCGATCCTCCAGCTCCGCGCGGATGGCCGAAAGCTCCTGATCGCTGCGCGCCGAGGCGATTTCCTTGCAAACCTGCAAGCGCTGGTTCGGGTCGGGAACGAAATCTTCCGGAACCTTGATCTCCAGGCCCAGGGAAACGCTGGTCTTGACCTCGGGCGGAGCCGGACGGCCGCTACGCAACTCATCCACCGCCTGCTCGAGCAGGCGGCAGTACAGGTCGAAGCCGAGTGCGGCGATGTGGCCATGCTGCCGGGGCCCCAGCAGCTCTCCCGCTCCCCGAAGCTCGAGATCGCGGGCGGCAATGCGAAATCCCGATCCCAGCTCGCTGAATTCCTTGAGCGTGCGCAGGCGCCGCCTCGCCAGAGGCTTGATGGCGCCTTCTTCCGGCACGAGCAGGTATGCGTAGGCGCGGCGATCGGAGCGGCCGATCCTTCCCCGCAACTGGTAGAGCTGAGCCAGGCCGAACCGATCTGCCCGGCTGACGATGAGCGTGTTGACGCGCGGCATGTCGAGACCGTTTTCGATGATGGTAGTGGAGACCAGGACGTCAAAATCCCCATCGATGAAGCGCAGCATCACTTTCTCGAGCTGTCGTTCGCGCATCTGGCCGTGCGCCAGATCAACTCGCGCTCTCGGCACCAGGCGCTGGATGAGTGCCGCAATTGAAGGGAGAGTCTCCACACGATTGTGGACGAAGTAAATCTGCCCGCCCCGTCTCAGCTCCTGCTGTACCGCTGCCGTGACCAGTGACTCACGGAACGGCAAGACTGCGGTCTGGATCGCCAGCCGCCCCTCGGGAGGAGTTTCGATGATCGATAGATCCCGAATTCCCGCCAGCGACATCTGCAGAGTGCGGGGGATCGGTGTGGCGGTGAGCGACAGCACATCGACTCCCGCCAGCAGGCGTTTCAGTTTCTCTTTATCAGCAACACCGAAACGCTGCTCCTCGTCCACCACGAGCAGTCCCAGCGAGCGGAAACGAACATCCGAGGAGAGCAATCTGTGGGTGCCGATGACGATATCCACCTGGCCTTCGGCTGCGGCCTTCACAACCTGGCGTTGCTCGCGGGCGCTGCGGAAGCGGCTCAGGAGTTCGATCCGCACCGGGAAGGGGGCGAAGCGCTGCCGGAACGTATTAAGGTGCTGGAAAGCGAGCACGGTGGTAGGGGCGAGCACAGCCACCTGCCGCTGCTCCATCACCGCCTTGAACGCGGCCCGCATGGCGACTTCTGTCTTGCCAAAACCGACATCACCACAAACCAGCCGGTCCATGGGTGATGGCAGCTCCATGTCCTTCTTGACGGCGGCAATCGCCGCAGCCTGATCCGGGGTTTCCGTGAACGGAAAACTCGCTTCGAATTCTCCCTGCCACTCCGTCTCCGGCCCGAAGGCGTGTCCGGGGCTCGCCCTGCGTCTCGCGTACAGGTCGAGCAGCTCGGTAGCCATCTCGCGCATGGCTCCCCGAACGCGGCCCTTGAGCTTTCCCCACGACGCGCCCCCCAATCGATCGAGGCGCGGTTTCTGAGTGCCGGAGCCGCTGTAGCGCTCGACGAGATCCAGACGATCGAGCGGCACATAGAGCCGCGCGCGATCCTGGTACTCCAGCACCATGAAATCGCCTTCCTGGTTCTGCCCGGGGAAACGGGTGAGGCCGGTGAAACGCCCGATCCCGTGATCCACGTGCACCACATGATCCCCGACCCTCAGATCCCGGAAGTCGCTGCGTGTGAAGGCGCTTGCTTTCCTTGCCTTCGGCCGTGGCGGCGCCTCTTCTCCGAAGATTTCCCGCTCTGAATAGACCGTGAGGCTCGCCTCGGGGATGATGAATCCCTGGCGTATGGCGGAGACCTCGACATAAATATGTGTGGTTTCCCCGGCTTGTACCGTCCCTTCCGGAGAACTCCGCTCCAGCGTTGGGCCGACGGGAGCGAGACCGTATTCACGTAGCATGTCCCGCGCCCGCATTGCCGCTCCACTCGATCCCATGAGCAGCAGCACCTCGCGACCGAGATCGACTTCTCCCCTCGCCTCACGCGCCAGGTCCGCGGGCCGCTGCCGGAAGGAAGAAGGTGAGCGGTGCTCCATCCAGAACGTCTTCTCCTCACCCAGCAGCGAGCCGAGGCCCAACTCCGACAGCCGGAGTCCCGGTCTTCGCAAGCGCGCCTCGATTTCGGCACCCGGCACGCGAGGGGGCGCTAGAAGCTCCGCCGCGTCCTCGCCCACATCGGCATAGCGGGCGTGTAACGCTTCGAGCAAGCTCGCGGGCTCATCGACGACGGTGAGCAATCCGGGAGCGTAGTCGAACAGAAGATTCGGGGGCTCCGAACCGATTCCTGCAAACGCTTCGATCCCAGGGAAATCGCGCTCCCCCCGTAAGCGGTGAAGCCATTCGCGCCGGCGGTCATGGGGGCTTTGGCGGTCCTGGTCGATCAGCGTTCGCTCCAGCTGCTCCAGAAAGGCTTCATCGAGAGGACGCTCGCGAACTGGAGCCACGAGACAGGTTTGGACCTCCTCGAGCGAGCGCTGCGTATCGGGATCGAAGGTGCGCAGCGAGTGAACTCGATCACCCTCGAACTCGAGGCGAAACGGCCGTTCAGAAAGCGTTGAGAACAGGTCCACGACTCCGCCGCGCCGCGCGACCTCCCCTTTCTCGCTCACAGCGTCCGCCCGCGCGTAACCGCTGCGCGCGAGCCTCTCGCAAAGATCTGACGGCGGCAACTCCTGATTACGGCGAATTTCAAGGAAGGCGGCATCAAACAGATCGGCCGGAGGCAAGGGTTGCTCGAGCGCAGAAACGGGGACGAGAAAGATGGCCGGCTTCCCTCCGCGGGCAGCTTTCAGGGCGGCCACGCGCTCGGCTGCGGTCCGCGGGTGGGTAGAGATGCTGGCCCGGGGATCGGCCTCGTGCGCCGGAAACGGCAGAATGGGGATGCACTGTGCCATCTCCAGCCGCCCGGCGATCTCGATCAGATCGCGGCGAAGACGGGTCAGTTCGTGGTCGTCGGCCCCGACTACCGCCAGGGGGCGCCCGGTTGAGTCTTGCAGCAGGATAAGGGCGAGCGCACGCGCCGCTCCGCCCAGGCCGGCCAGGGTGGCTGGCCTGCCCTCACGCAGCTCCTCCACGCAGCGGCGGAAGGCATCCACCTCCGCCAGGCGGCGCAGGATCACAGCCGGCGCCTTCATCATGAAAAGTTTTGGGACCGAATGCGACGGATGATCTGTGAAGTCGAGAGAGCCGACTGCATGGAGATGCGGCGCACCCTCCCGCCTTTCGCCAGCACCTCCGTCCGACCGACGATTGCCCCCGGCTTCCAATCAGCTCCCTTCACCAGGACATTGGGTACCAGCGCCCGAATCAGGGCTGCCGGCGTGTCTTCGGAGAACGGCACCACATAGTCGACGGCCGCCAGGGCACCCAGTATGGTGACTCGCTCCCGGAGCGGCAGGATCGGCCGGCCCTCCCCCTTGAGGCGTCGCACCGAAGCATCGGTGTTGACGCCGACCACCAGGAGATCACCGAGCTTCCGCGCGCGTTCCAGGTAACGAACGTGTCCCGCGTGCACCAGATCGAAGCAGCCGTTGGTGAAGACGACCTTTCGTCCGCGACGGCGGGAGGGTGACAGCCGGCGTGCAAGCGCAGCGCGGGTCGTACGCTTGGAACTCGCTGACGCTGGCGGGGACGCGCGACTCACGGGCGGCCGCCTGCCGCGCGAACCGTAGAGCCACCCATGGCGCCGGCCGCGCCGCCCATCGTGCGCCGTAGCCGCAGCAGGTCCAGGAGCATGCGCGGCGCGTCGGTCAGCAGTCCAACGCTGGAGCCGGCCGAGTTCCGCCACCGAACCGGGTGCTCTACGACCGACAGCCCGGCACGCAACGCTTTCCATACAAACTCTACATCGTAGGCAAACCCCTCCGTCCGCAGATCACGTACCACGGGCTGTACAACTTCCCGCGTCATCAGTTTGAAGCCGCACTGCGTGTCGCGGAATGGAAGACCGCTCAGCCCACGCACCGCAAGATTGAAAAACTTGCCCAGGATCTCGCGCAAAATTGGCTGATGAACCTCTATCCGCGAGCCCGACAGAGCCCGCGAGCCGATGACGATGTCACATCCATCCTGCTCCTGCCGCTCGAGAAGCGCGTACACCTCGTCGATCGGAGTGGACAGATCAGCGTCGCTGATCAGCACCCGCTCGCCCGAGGCCGCCAGAATCCCCCGGCGGACGCTATAGCCCTTGCCGCGGTTCCGGTGGTTGACGAGCAGCAGCGAGGGGCCTTCGTACACCGAAAAAAACTGTCGGGCAACCGCAGAAGTGGCGTCGCGACTGCCATCGTCGATCACGACGATCTCAGGACACAAACGATTGCTGCGGAAGTACGTTGCGATGCTGCGCAGGGACCCGCCAAGCCGGCGCGCCTCCCGGTACGCCGGGATGACAATGGTCAGGGGGGAAGAGAGAGCGTCCTCACTCATGGATTGGGGCCAACGCCTCCTGCCGGCGTCCCCCTCACAGGGATCAACCTTCGGGAGGAACCTGGGCAGCCTCGTACGCTTCGTAGGTCAGGAAGTCGCCGCCCGAGAAAACATATATCTTTGGGTGCCGTGTGACATCACCGTTTGTATCCAGATTCGTGACACCGGTGGCGCCAACATACTCCTTCATGGTGCTCAGCTGAATTTGCACATCCTGCCCGTAGGTTCCCTTGGCACCGTCGATCCCTCGAGCCAGCATGTGGAGGGCGTCGTACGCCTGCGCGGCCCAGAGGCCCGGAAGTTCGCCACCGTATCTCTCCGAGTACTTCCGCACGAACTCCTGAACATTCGGATCGGAGTTCGAGGAGTCGTAGTCATCCAGCGGAAAGATAACGTCTTCAGCAAGTTCACCCGCTTCCCTGATGAGATCCCGCGAGTCACGGGTGGCCAGAATGCGCGCCTCGACCCCAGTGGCGCGCAGCGCCTCGAAGATCGCGCGCCGGTCCGGATCGTAGGCGATCACATAAATTCCGTCAGGACGTACGGACTCCACGACGGAGCGGATTTCTCGCAGATCGGGATCCCCCTGCGGAAAGGATATGACTTTGTGCACCTCCCGGTTCGGGCCAGTGTAATACTTCAGGAATGACTCCTTGAGACCCTGACCGTAAGCATTGGCCACGGAGATAACAACCAGGTCCAGCAGCCGAAGCTTCTCAGATGCAAACTGAGCGAGGTAGGCGCCCTCCAGAACGTCCGATGGATAGTTCCGAAAAACATAAACCCCGGCCTTGGTGATCTTGGGAGCGGACGAGGCAGGGCTGAAGAGCACCACCTGGCGTTTCTCACAGAAAGGCGCCAGTTCCAGGGTGATCTCGCTCAGCAGATCCCCGAGGATGGCGTTCACACCTTCCTCGTCGATCAGGTTGGTGGCAGCCCTCAGACCTGCGGACGGGCTGCCCTTCGAATCCCGATAGAGCATCACCAGCGGCTTGCCGCGAAGCCCGCCGGCGGCGTTGATTTCCTCGGCCGCCAGCTCCACGCCTTTCCTGGCCATCTCGCCATAACGTTCCGCATGGCCTGACAACGGCAGAATGCACCCG
>CBEVTG010000123.1:0-6004 GCA_965552745.1 uncultured bacterium | reverse complement strand
TCCTGCCCGCCAGCATGATCGAGGCACTGGAGAACAAACGCCGCAGCTGAACGACCCGCGCTCCGATCATGAGCTTTCTGCCTCATTTCAAGCTGAGCCGACCGGAGACGGTCGAAGAGGCCATCTCCACGCTCGCAGGCGGGGAGGGCCGGGTCTCCGCGTTGGCAGGAGGCAGCGACCTGCTCGACTGGATGAAGTCAGGCCTCCCCGCCCCCGAGCAGCTCGTGGCACTCGACCGGATCGAAGCACTGCGTGGAATCCGGGAAGAAAAAGGCCTTCTGGTAATCGGCGCGGCGACCCGGCTGGCCGAGATCGCTTCGGCAGATGTCGTGAACGAGGCCTCGCCCGCTCTCGCTCAGGCCGCAGCGGATGTCGGATCTCCCCAGATCCGCAACGTCGCCACCCTGGGCGGTAATCTCCTGCAGCGGCCCCGCTGCTGGTATCTGCGCAGTAACTACCCTTGCCTGAAGAATGGCGGCAACCGCTGCTACGCGTTCAGCGGCGAGAATCATTACCACGCCATCCTGGGAGCCGGCCCCTCCGCGATCGTCCATCCGTCCGACTGCGCCACGGCGCTTTCAGCGCTGGGTGCCCGTGTTCGGATTCAGGGACCTGGCGGGGGGCGGCGTGAGCTGGCGATCGATGATCTGTACCGGCTTCCGGCAGACCGCCTCGATCTGGAGCATGATCTACAGCCGGGAGAGATCCTCATTGAAGTGGTCATGCCACGCGCCCGCAGGCGAGAGCGCAGCCGGTTCATCAAGGTGCGCGACCGTGCGCTGTTTGACTTCGCGGTGGTTTCAGCCGCCGCCTGGATGCGCCTTGATGGCCTTCTCTGCAAGGAAGTGCGCCTGTGCCTGGGTGCCGTAGCCCCGGTTCCGTGGCGACCCGCCGCGGCGGAAGCGTACCTGACCGAACGCATGATCAATGAGGATGTGGCGATCGAGGCGGCCCGCCTGGCCCTGGACGCCGCCGTGCCACTCGAGCATAATTCTTACAAGATTCCTCTGGCCCGAAATCTGGTACGCCGGCTGGTTCTCAACCTGGTCGCCGGCTAGGGTTCTGCTGAGATGCGGGCAAGCGCTATCGTTCTGGCTGCCGGCTGTTCGCGGCGCATGGGGGAATCCAAGCTCGCTCTGCCGTTCCGGGGCAACACGGTCCTCGGCATCGTCCTGAGCAGCCTGGCACGCCCCGGCATTGAGGAGTGCATCGTGGTTCTCGGACACCATCGAGAGTCGATCGAGCCGATCGTGGACAGAGCCCGACGGACGGGGTGTTCGCTGGTGACGACGACGAACCCCGATCCGGAAGGTGACATGGCATCTTCGATCCGTGAGGGCGTTCGCGCCAGCTCCGCGGGTGCTGACTGGTTGCTCATCACACCCGGCGACCTGCCTCTTCTTCAAGGTCAGAGCGTTGACCAGTTGCTCGCCGAGGCGGCCGGCGTAAGCCACCTGAAGCGGCCGCCCGTGCTCGTTCCGACCTGCTCCGGCCGCGGGGGCCATCCGGTTGCCGTGCCCGAGACCCTGAGGGCCGACATCCTGGCCTCGCCGCCCGGCTGGTCGCTGTACGATCTGGTCCATAGCCCCAGCTATCCTGTACGGGAGGTCGACGTGCAGGACGAGGGAATTTATCGCGATCTGGACGTTCCGGAGGATCTTCAGGGACTGGAGTGAGGTTTCTGGATGGGAGCGAACCTGTACCGGGAGATCGCCGAGCTTCTTGACAGGCACCCAGCCGTGGCCCTGGCAACCGTGGTACGCAGCAGCGGCTCTACACCGCGCCACGCCGGCGCCAAGATGATCGTTCTGCCGGACCGCTCCACACGCCACACGGTTGGAGGCGGAAAGTTCGAGGATCTGGTCGTTCAGGAAGCCCTCGATCTCCTCCGCAACGGTTCTTCTTCATCCCTGAGGACCTTTCCCTTCCGGCCGGAAGGTCCAGATTCGTTCGGATCCGTGTGCGGAGGTGAGGCTGTGGTCTTCACGGAGGTAATCGGACAGGCCCCGAGGCTCCTGATCGTGGGCGCGGGGCACTGCGGCCTGGCGCTGGCCCGGGCCGCTTCAACGCTCGACTTTCAGATCACCGTCGTGGACGATCGGCGCGACTACTGCGAGCCATCCCGATTCGCAGACGCCCGCGTGGACCAGGTCCTGTACGCGGGAGACCAGTTCGCGGACCTCCCCGCAACCCGGGAGAGCGACTACGTGGTGCTGGTGTCGCGATCCCACCAGACGGACACCTCCGCCCTGCGCCACCTGGTGGAGCGTCCGCTGCGTTACCTCGGGATGATCGGCAGTAACAGGCGAGTCGAGACGGTGTTTCAGGACTTGCGGGACGCGGGGGTGGCCGACAGCGCGCTGGAGCGCGTTCACGCACCGATCGGCATCGAGCTGGGAGCCGAAACACCGGCCGAGATCGCTGTCAGCATCCTGGCCGAGATCGTGCGCGTGCGCCGCCAGGGTTCCTGAGACAAAGGCTCAGCGCCCGGGCCGAGTGAAAAGATCGTCCCTAGGAGACTGTCCGCTGACGCCGAGCTCCACGAGCGTCTCGTCGTAAGGGTACTGCTCGGGCGGGGCGCCGCTCCACATCCCGAACCTGCGCCGGCTGACGATTCTCAGCCCCGCCACTTCCTTTGGATCACTCCAGCGGCCGTAATACGTAGGAAACTCGCTCTGACCCGGCTCGAGACCAAAGAAAGTCACGATAAAGGTCGCGTGCTCCAGCAAACCGGTCCCGGTGTTGAAGTAGTAGATGTACCAGTCCTCAGACGTATCTCCCACACCCGAACCATACGTGACGCGGACGCGGTGGTAGGTCTGTCCTTCCAGCACGGCATCTTCCAGCAGCTCGAGGTTCGCCTCCGGGTCCGCGAGCTTCCACGGCAGGCAGAACCAGAAATGCTCCGTGCGCGTGCTGAACCGCGCGGGGATCTCCACGGGCGCCTCCTCAGGATGAGTCCACGCCTCATTCCCGTCCCATCCCTGAAGCACGCCGCTCGCCGTATCCTCGATCCGCACCCGGCCGCCATGCAGATCCAACGTGTACCGGTGGCGTAGAGGCTGCTGGCCTTCATCGGCCGGAGGCTGCTCCATGACGTACTCCGCGCTTCGGGCCCGGGACCAGGCCGCCCAGCCACCGTGTGCATCAATCGCCTTCAGGATGATCCGGCCGGCCTCGCTCTGCTGGAGGTGCGCGGGCGGTGCCGGAGCCGACGTCGGACCCGCGCAGGAGACCAGCAGGATCGGAATTACCGGAGAAAGGCTAATCAACTTGAGAAGAAGAGATCCTGCCCGATCCTTAAAGTAATCCATGAAGTTCTCCCGATGTAGCCTCCCTGAACGCCGAACAGATCGTAAGCCGGTTCCCGGTACTGTATCAAGCCAGCGATATTCACCGGTGGTGATCTTCGTCAGTACAGGTGGAAACGGCGCCCCTCGCGCTTGAATTCACGCTCCTCGTCCCGCCAGGAGGCGGTCAGATCATTGAGATCGGTTCCGGCCTCCAGAGCCTCGCGCACGGCCGGATCGCCGGTGATGACGTCAATGGGAAGACGGTCGGCCACGTACTCATAGGGAGGTTCCTTCCAGGCGAACTGCTCGCCATGGAGCGAGAGGATATCCTGGAGGATGGCCAGAGTCGTGTAGTAGGGTCGATAGCGACCTCGATCGGTGACGTGTATCTGGAATCCCTGGCAAACTTCGCCGGCCCACTTATGAAACGTGGGCTCGAAAGCGTGCGGTCGCAGAAAACATCCGGGAAGGCGCCGCGCGGCGAGCTTCTTCTCCAGAGCCGGAAGATCGAGGAAGGGTGCCCCGAAGAGCTCGAAAGGCCGGGCCGTTCCCCGTGCTTCCGAGAGATTCGTTCCCTCCAGAAGAACCTGTCCCGGGTAGACATCCGCCGTGTCGGTGGTGGGCATGTTCGGAGACGGCAGCACCCAGGGAAGCCCGGTGTCGCTGAAATGCATCGAACGCTTCAGTCCGCGTACCGGTAACACGCTGAGCTCACACGCTCCGGCACAGAACATTCCAGGTCCGTCTTTGCGCGGCTTCGGTCGTTTCGCCGAGCCGGATTCGTCCGCGATGCGGGCATTGACGAGCGCCGCCATCTCTCCCAGCGTGAGGCCGTGCCGCATCGGCACGGGGTAGAGTCCCACAAACGATCGGTAGCCGTCACGGACGAGGTTTCCCTCGACAGCTTCACCGCCCAGCGGGTTGGGCCGATCCAGGATCACCACCTCTTTGCCGAGCTCCGCGCACGCCACCAGCGCCAGCGCCGTGGTCCACTCGAAAGTGTAGACCCTCGTACCGACGTCCTGGAGATCGACGAGCAGCAGATCTACCTCCTGGAGCATCTCGGGCGTCGGCTTGCGGGTCTCGGAGTAAAGGCTGTAGATCGGGATGCGCAGCTTCTGATCCCGTCCGTGGGTGGATTCGATCATGTTGTCCTGCTTCTCGCCAGCGATTCCGTGCTGCGGTCCAAACAGGACTTTGAGGTTCGAACCACAGAGGTTTGAGACTACCTCGAGCGCCGAGCGTCGATCCTGGGTGACCGAGGCGGGATGCATGAGCAATCCCACGCGGCGGCCTTCCAGCCACCGGGGGGTCTCTCTTTCGAGCACATCCAGGCCGCAGGCCACCCGGGGTGGCCTGCTTCGAGCGGGTCTGGCTACCGGGGTGGGTCTGTTGGATCGGGAGCGGGTCCTGGAGACGCGGGAGCGGCCGGGCATGGTGGGCGGATTCTAGGAAGAGACAGGAGCCAGCGTCAAGCGGCCGGGAAGGCAGACGCGAGAACCTGCTCGAGACCCGCCACATCGGCCGGGGTGAAGAACCCGACATCGTGACTGTCGAGATCGAGTACGGCCCAGGTTTTTCCGTCCGCCCCAAGGACCGGGATCACGACCTCAGAACGATCCGCTGGATCGCAGGCGATATAGTTCTCACCCAGCGTGCTCACATCCTCGATCAGGATCGGGCGGCGTTCGAGAAAAGCCCGGCCGCATATCCCGTGCAGCCCGATAGGTGAGCAGGCTGGCTTGTCGCGCCGGGGACCCAGGATCAACTCTTTGCCCGTGTCATCCGGAAGGTAAAACCCGACCCAGGAAACACCCTGAGGACTCAGGTGGGTCCACAGCGCGTCGACCACGGCCTTCATGCGCTCCTGGTTACCGACCGCCGACACGAGCGACCGATCGAGTTGTGCGACGGCTTTGTCGTATTCCATTTCGGAGCTCTCCATCCGCTGCTGCTTACCGGCGCCCGCGCGGTTCATGTTAAAATCGGGCATCGTGAAATACAAACAACGCGGGTATAAGGATAGCGACCGCGAGGATCGTCCCCAACGGCCGCGCGGACCCCAAGAACCGCGGGGACCCCGTGAGGTGTACACGCGGGAGGCAAACACGGTCTGGCGCTGTGCCGACTGCGGCCATCAGATGCAGGTGCCCGACTCGGTGCCCTCATCCGAGACGTGCCCGTCGTGCTCCCGCCCGCTTCACAGCTGCCGCAACTGCACGCACTTCGATACCAGCGCCCGCTTCGAGTGCAAGGAGCCGATTCCGACCCCGCTACGTTCCAAGAGCCAGACGAACGACTGCGGCCACTTCGCCCCGGCTGTGGTCCTGGACGCGACCGGGCGCCGCTCGAGCAGTGCGCGACCTTCGGACGCGAAGGCCGCCTTCCACGCTCTATTCGGAAATAAGAAGAAGTAGCCTGCACCACCTCACGCCAGGAGCCAGTATCCCCCGGTAATCAACGAGAAGGTGGCCGCTGTGGCCAACAGGTACTGGTACGCCTGCACCCGCCTGCCGGCTGCAACTGCAATCCCTCCCAGGATGCCGCTACAGGCCATCATGGCAAGGAGCGTTCCCAGCGAGAAAGTGATGACGTAAAGGGCGGCGTCGGCGGCCCCGGCCAGCGCCAGAGCCGGCAGAATTCCCAGCAGATGGGAGGTCCCACCCGCTCCATGGAGAAGGCCGAAACCGAACGCCACGTGGCGGTGGCGA
>CBEVTG010000122.1:0-6027 GCA_965552745.1 uncultured bacterium | reverse complement strand
AAAGTCCCCCGTCTCCGTGGCGTCAGACTCGATGGTGACGGGCACGCCCTCCTTCAACTTCCGCTTGATCCCATACTTCTTGATATTCACTCCATAGGTGGAGTCCTTGCTCACGAAGGTGATACGCACGCGGTCACCCTTATGAACTTTGATCTTAGCAGGAGTGATTTCACCGTCTCGAGCGGTGATGCGGAACTCGCGCAGGCGATTCGGTGCGGAAGCCCGCGCGGCGGCGATCGATTTCCTGGTGTCACTCTTGCCCTGATGAACCGCCGCATCAGCCATCAGGTTGGATCCTCCCGACAGAAACACCGTCATCGCGGCACATGCCAGAAGTGCTCGACGCAAACTATTCATGATGTTGATTGCCTCCCCTGCCTGATTGAGAACGGCCCGCCCGCCTGTCCGCCGTATCGCTCGCTGTCGAACCGCCACGACCAGGGGGGCAAAAGCCATCCAATTCGAATATAAAGCTTTTGAGCGCAGTATCAAGCCGAAACCCGCCCCAGGAGCGGATTTCCGGCGATCAACTGTCACGTGAACAGGACTGAGTCAGAAGTTTGACGCTTTCGTGGAACACCGGAGCAGGATTACGACCAGATTCCGAACATTCCGCTCGCGGCGATCCACAGGAAAGATCTGGATTGCAGGGTGGTCAAAACGAAGGCTGGTATTGTCCGAACACTCCTCTCAACGCATCGGAAATCTCCCCGAGCGTTGCATAACCCTCGACCGCATCCAGAATGGGTGGCAGCAGGTTGCCACTTCCCTTCGCTGCTTTCTCCAGAGCGCTCAGCTTCTCACGCACCTTACCGCCATCCCGTGAACTCTTCACCTGCGCCAGCCGGCGGATCTGCTCCCGTTCAGGTTCCATCCCCATGACGGGCGGCGCCTCCACCTTCTCTCCTTCGACACGGAAGCGATTCACACCGACGATCACCTGTTCGTTTCGCTCCAGATCCCGTTGGGCCTGGTAAGCCGCCTCCTGGATCTCTTTCTGGAAGAAACCGGACTCAATGGCCGCCACGGCCCCCCCCATTTCGTCGATGCGACGCAAATATTCCCGCGCCGCATCCTCGATCGAATCCGTGAGGCTTTCCAGAGCGTAACTTCCGCCCAGTGGATCGGTCACATCGGCGACACCGCTTTCGTGGGCAATGATTTGCTGTGTGCGCAGCGCGATACTCACCGTGCGTTCGGTAGGCAGACCGAGAGCCTCGTCGAGAGAGTTCGTGTGGAGCGATTGCGTGCCTCCGCACACCGCGGCCAGCGCCTGCAAAGCGACCCTGATCACATTGTTATCGGGCTGTTGCGCCGTGAGCGTGGAGCCGGCAGTCTGGGCATGAAACCGAAGTGACTGGGCCTTCGGGTCCTGGATATCGAAACGCTCCCTCACGAGTCGCGCCCACAATCGGCGAGCGGCGCGGAATTTTGCCACTTCCTCGAGAAAGTTGTTGTGCACGTTGAAGAAGAAGGACACGCGTCGGGCGATCTTCTCCACGTTAAGACCCCGCTCCCGCACGGCCTCCAGGTAGGCAACGCCGTCCGCCAGTGTGAACGCAACTTCCTGAACCGCGGTGCAGCCTGCCTCGCGCATGTGATAGCCGCTGACGGAGATGGTGTTCCAGCGCGGCACCTGCTCCTGGCAGAAGCCCATGATGTCAATGGCCAGCCGCAACGAGGCGGCAGGAGGATAAATGTAAGTTCCGCGCGCACTGTATTCCTTGAGCACATCGTTCTGCACCGTGCCCGAGATCTTGTTCAGAGGAATTCCTCTCTTTCGGGCTACACCGCAATACAGCGCCAGAAGGATGGGCGCGGTGGCGTTAATTGTCATCGAGGTGCTGACCTTGTCGAGTGGAATACCGTCGAGCAACGTCTCCATGTCGGCCATGGTGTCGATCGCAACACCCGAGCGGCCCACTTCGGATTGCGCCCGCGGATGATCCGAGTCGTAACCCATCTGTGTAGGAAGATCAAACGCCACGCTGAGGCCCATCTGACCCTGCTCCAGCAGGTAATGGAAGCGGCGGTTGGTCTCTGCCGCCGTGCCGAACCCCGCGTACTGTCGCATGGTCCACAGCCGGCTACGGTACATCGAAGGGTGCACGCCGCGCGTGAACGGAAACTCCCCGGGAAAACCGATGTCCTCGACCGGGTCAGTGCCCGCCCTCTGGGATGCGTCGAAGAGCGGCGGCAGCTCAATGCCGGAGGAAGTCTTGAACTTCTCGCGGCGTGAACGGACAGCCTTTCTCACCGGAGCGTGCGTCTCACGCTCCCACCGCTCACTCTCCCGCGCAAGGGGGTCTTTCGTGCGGGCGCCTGCCTTGCGCCGGTCCGTCCCCCGCGCGGAGCGCGGTCCCGGGCGTGCGGATTTCTTCGCTCCATGACGCCCCGTCGTGGATCGGGTCGGGCGGGTTGAGGCGGTTGATCGTCGGCTCATTGGACGCGGCTCTTAATCCTGGTATCGGCCCCCGATGTGGGTGGCCAGAAATTTCTCCGCCTTTGTGTAAAAGTCGAGGCGGTTCTCCGGACGCACGAAGCCATGCCCCTCATCCGGATATTCCACGTACTCGACGACCTTGCCCCTCTTTCTGAGCGCCTCCACGATCTGCAGCGATTCGGCGCGCTTGACACGCGGGTCGTTCGCGCCCTGGGCAATGAGCAACGGTCTGTTGATGCAGTCGGCTTTGAAAAGCGGCGAGCGGGAACGAAGAAACTCCTCGTCCCGTTCAGGATGGCCTACGCGCTTGAAAAAAACGGGCTCCCATGGCTTCCAGTAGGGTGGCGTTGTGGTCAGCAGGGTGAGAAGGCTGCTGGGGCCGACAATATCCACTCCGCACGTAAAGCGATCGGGAGTGAACGCCAGACCAGCCAGCACCGCATATCCGCCGTAGGAGCCGCCCAGGATGGCAACCCGCCGGGGGTCGGCGATACCCTTCTCAACCGCCCAGTCGACTGCGTCGAGAAGATCATCCTGCATCTTGCCGCCCCACTCCCTGTCGCCGGCGTTGATGAATTTTTTTCCGAACCCTATCGAGCCCCGGTAATTCACCTGCAGCACAGCGTAACCGCGGTTCGCCAGCCACTGCACCTCCTCCTGATTTCCCCAGGAATCACGAGCCCAGGGGCCTCCATGGACCCGGAGAACCATCGGAAGGCCGCGGGCCTCGATTCCCGACGGCGTGGTCAGGTACCCGATCATCTGCAGCCCATCCCGGGCACGAATACTCACCGGCTCCATGCGTGCCAGCGTGGCGCTCTCGAGAACCTCGCGGCTCGAGAACAGCAGCTCAGCACTGCGGGTATCACGCTGATACGCGTAGTACCGGGTAGGGCCGTCATCAGTCTGGAAACACACGATCCACACGCGATCGTCACGATCACGGCTGGTGATGTGGAAATCGCCCCGCTGTACCTTCTTTAGATACGCAAAATCCTCCGCGATCGACGTGTCGAGAACCTGCCAGCGAAAGCGCCCCTCGTCAAAACCAACCGCCTGCACCGTGTGCCGGATCGGGTGCAGAACGACCTCGGCGACATCCGACCCCTCGTCCTGCGCCAGCATCTTTTGCCGCCCGCTGGAGAGTTCGATCTCCCGCAGCTGGCTGGTGTCGCTTCCCCTGCTGCTCAAAATGAAAAGGCCCTGGTTGTCCGGTGTAAACCCCAGTGGTCCACTGGTTATCGAGTCCTCGAATTCCCAGCGCAGGAGGGTGCGCCAGGGGGCGGCCTCCTCGTCGCGCACCATGAGATCGACGGTGCCATCCGACCCGGTCTTCACGGCGGCACGCAGGCGGAGCTGGTGATCCGCCTGCCATGACATGAAGCCCTCCGAGTTTTCAGCACGGAGGTTGAGGGCGCCCGATCTCAGGTTCAGGTGATAGATATCGTGAAACCGGGGGTCCCGATCGTTGAGACCCACGAGGACATGGTCGGGAAAATCGTGTTCAACCGCTACGAACCTGGCCTGAATGTTCTGCCGGGGAGTGAGATCTCTCTCCTGCAGTGTCTCGAGATCGAGGCTGTAGATGTGCCAGTTCTCATCTCCGCCCTTGTCCTGGACGTAGAGAATCTGGCCGTTGTTTCTGGCCCAGGTGTACCATCGGATCCCGCGCCGGCGATCCCGAGTCACCGGGCGGTCATTGTTTTCGCCAATCGAACGCACCCAAATGTTGAGCACACCCTCGTGCGGCGCCAGGTAGGCCAGGCTGGCGCCATTCGGGGATACTTCCGGACGTGTGCGATCCGGGTTTCCAAAAAGGTGCTCCCGGGGAATGAGTGGTGGAAGTTCGGGCGGCAAAGTGATCGCTCGGAATTAGGATCTCGAAGCAGCGCTTCGTCGAAGCCGCCACTTCTCTTCGTTGATCTACGCCTGTCGGCGAAGTTACAGGGCCCGATGATAATGCCAAACGGGGCCAGACGGAAGACGTTTCCAGGGAGGGGGCTCAGTCGCGCCTGGTGTTCATCTTTGCGACCTTTTCCTCGTAGCGGTTGTCCCGCCACTCCAGGGCCGCCTTGAGACCGCGCTCGCGCACGATGGAGTTGAACTCGATTTGCTCCTCCGTCTGCACTGAGTTCAAGAGGCTCGATGCCTCCAGATTGTACTCGATCGCCTCCTTGAGGCCTGTCATCTCGTAGCAGCGATTCAGCGGCAACTTCGTCAGTTTCATGATCTCTGGTGGGACTTTGGCAATCTTGTCGGCGAGTTTCTGCACTTCCTCCTCGAGCTTATCTGCAGGAACCACCCGGTTGACCATGCCGATGCGCTCGGCTTCCTTTGCCTCCAGGGTGTCGCCCGTATAGAGAAGCTCACGGGTCTTCTTGAGACCCAGCACGTAAGGCATGATCATCGTTACCGGGCCGCTTCCGAAGCGGATCTCCGGTTCTCCGAGCACGGAGTCTTCTGTGGCCACCGTAAGATCGCAGGCCATGGCCAGTTCGCACGCGCCCGCAAGACAGTACCCGTGCACGGCCGCGATGACCGGCTTTGGCATGTTCCAGACCTTCATCGTGGTGCGGATGTCCAGATCCAGATGGTCGCGCCACTGCTGGCCCGTCTTGATCTCGGCCTCCTCGACGAGATCGTAACCGGCACTGAAGGCCCGCCCTGCGCCCTTCAGAACCACTACGCGAACATCGTTATCATTTTCGGCGTCCTCCAGAGCCCGGTACAACTCCCGAACCAGGTTCTCGCGCAGCGCATTGAGCTGCTTGGGACGGTTGAGCGTGATCCACGCCGTGAAACCGCGTTTTTCGTAGATGAGATCTTCGTAACCCATTCCATTACCCCTCTTCCCCAATGATGGTTTTGCGGTCCGGTGAGGAATTTCCAGGAGGATCAGGAAATCTCCTGGCCGTTCTGCCTCTTGATGATCAGTGCATCCACCGCGCGAACCCCCTTCCCTTCGGGAAGGACAATCAACGGGTTGATGTCGAGCTGATCAATGCCGTGGCCCAGATCTACCGCCAGCTTCGAGAGCCGCAACAGGGTATCAACCAGAGCCGGAAAGTCTCCCCGCGGCCGGCCGCGCGCTCCGTCCAGTATGGGGCGGGAGCGAAGAGAGTCGATCATGCTTTCAATCTCTGCACGTCCGAGCGGCACCACGCCCAGGGCTGCATCCTTGAGGATCTCCACGAAGATGCCGCCGAGGCCGACTACCAGTGTCATTCCGAACTGTGGATCTCGTTTTAGTCCGGCGATCATTTCGGTGCCCGGCGGGATCATTTCCTGGATCAGAATCCCACGAATTTCTGCATCCGGCTTGTAGCGCCTGGCAGACTCCACAATCTCTCCGAACGCGGTGCGAATTTCATCGGGAGTGTTCAGCCCCAGGCGCACTCCTCCCGCCTCGGTCTTGTGGGCAATCTGGGGTGAGTCAATCTTCAACACGACGGGGCCGCCCATCTGCTTTGCGTAAACCACCGCCTCCTCAGCGTCGCGCGCCAGCGCCTCGGCCGGCACGGCAATGCCATAAGCGGAGAGAATGGCCTTTCCCTCTCGCTCTCCGATCGCGAAATCCGGCGCGC
>CBEVTG010000121.1:0-6052 GCA_965552745.1 uncultured bacterium | reverse complement strand
CGTGGAGCGGTACGTAACGTCCGGAACAGTGGTTGACGCGTACCTGGGTGGAGCGGTCGGGTGTTTCTCGGTGGTCGCTCCCTTGCTGATGTTGATCCCGCGTCGCTGCAGCTCGGAGCCGGTCCCTCCGTCCATGACCAGAACCTCTCCCGCCTTAAGTCGATCGACGATGCTACGCCTTGACATGATCCATCCTCCTGCGTGAGAGCGAGGCCTCGATGAAGAGAGCGTCGCTGTTCTCTGCGATGGGAGACCTATTATGCCTCCTTGACGTCGAGAGGTGGTAGCGGTTACACGTGAAGGGATCGCAGGCGGGTTTACTGCCCGCTCTACCACGGCTGGGTAGGGACGGTGTAGAAGATCAGGCCCGGTGGCGGACGGAAGACAACTGTACCTCGAGGCCATCCGGATCGTCGAAGTAGATCCGGTTGCTCTCCGTGTAGCTCTCGAGGCCATGAGCGCGCAGAGTTTTCTCAGCGGTGTTCACATCGTAGTCCTCGACCGCGTAGCAGTAATGGTCCAGACCCGGTTCATCGCTCCGAAAGAGCGCCACAAACTGATCCCCGCACGTCAGGAAGGAACTGCTGCGATCTTCGGTCGAGACGCTCATCCCGAGCAGATCCGTATAGAACACACGGGAGCGCGCCACGTCGGTGACCTTCAGCGCGATATGATTGAGACCGACGGCCCGAAAGGGTGTGGGGGCCCCCTCCGTGGTCCGAGCCGCGTGACCGACACCGGTCAGCGAGACGATGAGCCCCACCAGCCGCGTCACGACCTGCCGGCGGGAAATTCGGCCGTTCTGGAAATCAGAGATCAGTCTGTCAATGATGGCCTGCATGCGGAGTCCCTCCGATTGTTACAGCTACTGTGCCATGATAGCTTAGGGTTCGCTGAATTACTCTTCCAGAACGAGATGTCACGAATGCGCAGCATCCGTTCCGCTCCCGGAGTCCGGAGAAATGGCCGTTGAGGAACAACCGGTTTCTCACGAAGGGTACGGGGCTGCTTTTGTGCCTCCTTTCGTTCTCCTGGGGTTCGGCTGCCGCGAACGATAAAGAGGCGGAGCACGATCGATCGCTCGTTTCAGGGAAGGAGTTGAAGTGGGGTCCGCAGAAAAGCAATCACTTTTTCACAGCAGGTTACGCGCGGGAGACAGATCCGGGCGGGTCGAGGCTCGAGGGATGGCGTGTGGCGACGGGGCTGTGGGATGAGATCGGTGGCTACAAGATCGCTCTTTACATGATGGGTGAGACCGGAGACGATCAGAGCGTCTATGGGGTCGGAGCCGACCTCATGCTCTACCCTCCCTGGAAAAATCCGCTACGCATCGGTTTTCCGCTGGTGCGGCTGGGGATCGAACACCGCAGCTCGGATCCGCAGGACGGTCTCAGTGGCATCTTTGGAGTCGGAACTGAGGTCGGGCTATGGATTGGCAAGAGCTGGCAGGTATCGGCGACCGTCATCCGCGAGTTCGGCTTCCCGTCCGGAACCCGGGACGAGGTGGGGATCAACATACGCTGGCTGCATCCCGGGAGCTCAGTCTGGGATTTTCCTCACTGAATTTCATCTCCACATAGAAATTTACCGTGCCCGGCCGTTACTGTCCATCGGCAAGGGCAGTCCGGGGGTCAGCAGGGGAGAGGGGTGCGGGAACCTGAACGCTCCATCAGAACCCAGTAGCTGAGCGCCAGGAGATCGGGCCACACCGTGCGTCCGCGCCGGTTGAGAAAACTCATCCAGCGCCGCATACCGTGTCCGCGTGGAGGGTAGTAGGCTCTCTCGCGCACGACGCGCAGGTCCGGGCGCGTGCGCGCGAAGCGCCGTGCGTCCGAGAAGCCGAACGTCCACTTGTGTCGTTCGGCGGGCGCCTGTTCCGGGAGGCCGTAACGGCGTGCCAGCCCGCGTCCCGTCAAGAACGCCCAACGCTGCGTTAGCTCGTGTGCGTTCGGCAGGCTGATCAGCACCCAGCGCCTGCTGATGCGGGCCATCTCGGTGCAGATCTCGTGCGGTCGATCCAGGTGCTCGAGGACATCGAGACACAGGACGGTGTCGAAGCTGGAGTCGGCGAACGGCAGCACGCCCGTGTCGAGGTCGATTCGTACGTCACTGGGGATGCGTCGATCGGCGCCGACGTAACGGCCGCGGACATGATCCGCCATGTGGCGCTCGCCACAACCGAGATCGAGAACATGACCCTGCACGATCTCCGGAAAATAGGCCGCGGCGTACGCGGCGCGCTCCCGGCGATCGCGGTAAAAAGTCGGCGGCACCTCTCGAATGTTAGCACGTGCAGTATGATGCACCTCCGCGATGTGCCGACACCGTGAGACCGCGATCCTCGTTGCCTGGGCTGTGCTCGCGACGGTGCTGATCACCGCACCGGTCGCCATGCTCCTGCAGCAGAGCATCCTCATAGACGATACGTTCTACGCACTCTCGGCGGCCCGCCACCTGGCGTCCGGAGAAGGATCGACGGTTGACGGCGCGCACCGCACAAACGGCTACCAGCCCCTGTGGGTGTGGATCCTGTCGATCCTGACCGCGGCCGGCGGGCTGAGTCCGGACGGCACTGTGCGGGCGGGGCTAATTCTATGCGCGGTCATCACGCTTATTTGCGGCGTGCGCCTCGGACGGTTGGTGCGCCTCATGGGGGGCAGCCGCAGCGCCTCGTTCATGGCGATCGTGCTGTGGCTTGCCAATCCGTACTTTCTACGAAGGCAGCTCAACGGCCTCGAGACCGTGCTGGCGGCATGGCTGCTGATCGAGACCGTGCATGCCTGCCTGACGAGCGAACTCAGGTCGCGGCAATCCGCGGGCGGGGAACATGGATCCCGGCTCTACGGAACCCCCATCGCGGCTGAGCTTCGCGCCGGATTCCTGGCGGGACTGGCCGCGCTGGCGCGCATCGATCTGGTCGTCGTGGCGCTGGGGCTGGCGCTTCGGCGCCGCTGGGCGGCCGCCGCCGTCGCGCTTCTCGTGCCGGCGCCCTGGATCACCTGGTGCTGGCTGCAATTCGGACATCCGGTTCCCCTCAGCGGTGCCGCGACCCGGACGCTTTTCGGCATCCTTCACGATCTTCCAGATCAATCACTGCTGTTGTGGGAATCGTCGAACGTCTCAATGACCCTCGCGTCGCTTTCCGGCCTGGCGTGGCCGGCCCAGGTTCTGCAGCGCGCCGGCCTGCCGGGAGCGCTCACCTGGATCGTGGTACCCGCGGTGCTCGCGGCTCTCTCCGGCGTCCTGGTGCCCGGCCGGGGGGCGCGCGAGAGGATTGCGGCCGGCTGGGGTGCGGGCCGGCCGCTGGTGTTCTGGATTGTGGGACTGGCACTGTACGACGCCGTGGCGTACGGGCTCCTGTTCCCCGCTCCCTGGCATTTGAGCCGCTACCTTCTGCCCCTGCATGCGCTCGCAGTCGCCTGGGTTGCGCTGTTTTACGACAAGACTGTGGTTGCGGCCGGCGGGGACAAGAGCGCGACACGGCGATGGATCGAGCGAAACCGGGGCCGGTCGTGGTGGTCTCTCTGGGCTGTGGCCGCGGTTGCGGCGACGGTGCCATACTGGATTGACACAACGGGCGGCCAGCCGCCGTCTCTCCAGCTGGAGGTCGCCCGCTGGCTGAGAGAGGACGTGCCATCTTCGTGGAAGGTCGGCATGGTACAGAGCGGTGTGGTGGGTTACTACGCGGGAAGGCCGGTCATCAACCTGGACGGAAAGGTCAATCCGCGCGCCTTTCGTGCACTGCGCGAGCGCCGCATGGGAGCTTACCTCGACGAAGAGGGGATCGATCTGTTCGGGGATTGGAATGATCTCGTGGAACGATGTGTGTTCGGCCGCGCCCGGCCTTTTATGCGGCAGAGCGTACGCCGTCTCGAGGCTGGTGTGGAGGCTCCCCCTCCGCCGTTCGCGTTTTACCGCACCGCGGATGAATGAGACCTTCTGCGGGCTGGTGCCGCCCCGGAACGCCGTCCATGTTACTCGTCTTTTTCGCGCAGCTTCTCCAGCACGGAAAGATCTTCCAGCGTTGTCACGTCACCCAGGGTGTGAGAGCCGCTGGCGATGTCGCGAAGAAGACGGCGCATGATCTTCCCGCTCCGGGTTTTGGGCAGGTTCTCGGTGAAACGAATCTCGTCCGGTCTGGCTATCTTGCCGATCTCCTTGACGACATGATCCCGCAGAGCTTTACGACGTTCCTCGGAACCCTTCTTACCTCCCTTGAGGGTCACAAAAGCGGTGATTCCCTGTCCCTTGATCTCGTCGGGACGACCGACGACAGCGGCCTCCGCCACATCGGGGTGGCTGACCAGGGCGCTCTCGACCTCCATGGTTCCTAACCGGTGGCCGGAGACGTTGATCACGTCATCCACGCGTCCCATGATCCAGAAGTAGCCGTCCTCGTCACGGCGCGCGCCGTCCCCGGTGAAGTAGACTCCTTTGAGCTTTCCCCAGTACTCGCTCTCATAACGTTCCGGGTCGCCGTAAATAGTGCGTAGCATCGACGGCCAGGGTTTGCGGATCACCAGGAGTCCGCCCTGGTTGGGGCCGACGCTTCTGCCCTCGCGATCCACCACATCGGCGACGATCCCCGGGAAGGGCAGGGTTGCGGAGCCGGGCTTGGTGGGCGTGGCCCCCGGAAGGGGGGTGATCATGATGGCACCGGTCTCGGTCTGCCACCATGTGTCGACAATGGGGCAACGCTCGTTGCCGATGACGCGGTGGTACCAGGCCCAGGCCTCGGGGTTGATCGGTTCCCCTACCGTGCCCAGAAGCCGAAGAGAGCTGAGATCGTGGCGTTTCGGCCAGTCCTGGCCCCATTTGATGAACGCCCGGATGGCGGTCGGGGCCGTGTAGAAGACATTGACTTTGTTGCGAGCCACGATCTCCCATAGCCGGTCCGGCCCGGGGTGGTTGGGAGCACCTTCATACATGAGGCTCGTGGCCCCGTTCGCGAGCGGGCCGTAGACGATGTAAGAGTGACCGGTCACCCAGCCGATGTCGGCCGTGCACCAGTAGGTATCCTCGTCCCGGATGTCGAACACCAGTTGGGTCGTGGCGTAGGTCCCCACCATGTAACCGCCCGTGTGGTGCACGACTCCTTTCGGTTTGCCGGTGGTGCCGCTGGTGTAGAGGATGAACAGAGGATCTTCCGAATCGACCGGCTCCGCCGGACACTCACTCGAGGCCTCTTCGAGTGCTCCGTGCCAGTCGATGTCGCGGCCCTTTTTCATCGAAACCTCGTGCCGGGTGCGCCGCAGTACCACGACCTTCTCCACGCTGGGCGCGCCCGCCACGGCTTCGTCTACGCTGCGCTTGAGATCCAGAATCTTGCCGCGCCGGTAGCCGCCGTCAGCGGTCACAACGATTTTGGCCTGAGCATCATTGAGCCGGTCTTTGAGGGCTTCCGCACTGAAGCCTCCGAATACCACGCTATGAACGGCGCCGATACGCGCGCAGGCCAGCAGCGCCACGGCAAGCTCCGGCACCATAGGCATGTACAGGCCGATGCGATCGCCCTTCTTGACACCCAGGGTCTTCAGCACGTTCGCAAACTTGCACACCTCGTAGTGCAGATCCTGATAGGTGAGCACACGGCGATCCCCTGGCTCGCCCTCCCAGATGATGGCCGCTTTGTTCCGCCGCCATGTTGAGAGGTGGCGGTCGAGGCAGTTGTAAGAGAGGTTTGTCTTGCCGCCCACGAACCATTGCGAGTACGGCTCCTTCCAGACGAGCCCCTCTTCCCAGGGCTTGAACCAGTGCAACTCCCGGGCGAAGCGACCCCAGAACTCCAGCGGATCGCGCTCCGCTTCCGCGCAGAGCCGCCGGTACTCATCCAGGTTCTTGACGCGCGCCCGATTGGAAAACTCCGCAGAAGGAGGAAAGACCCTTTTTTCCTTAAGGATCGAGGTAATTTCAGGCTTGGACATTGCGCGGAACTCCTGGAAAAAGGCCCGCACGCTTCGAATTCGGCGCGGAGGGCGCGGTAAAGGAAAGTAGCGTGATTCTAGCCGAGCCCGCGAAATCGAGTCAAACTATGCGAAATTTGCACACCCCC
>CBEVTG010000120.1:0-6059 GCA_965552745.1 uncultured bacterium | reverse complement strand
TGATGGCCGGCTTCACCACCCTGCGCGATACCGACAATGAAGGGGCCGACATGGCCGATATCGCGGTGCGGGATGCGGTGAACGGGGGACTGTTCACGGGGCCACGGCTCTTCGTCTCCGGCTGGGCCGTCAGCATCACAGGCGGGCACATGAATCTGAGCGGTCTCCGTCCGTCGGTCGATCGTCGTCTCGATCAGCTCGCAATCATGGCCGACAGCCCGGAGGCGATGGTCAAGGCGATCCGCGATCAGGTGAAGAGTGGTGTCGACTTCATCAAGATCTACGCGAGTGGCACCACTACCGGGATCGACACCGAGTCGCTGGTCCCGCTCACTCAGTTGAGCGAAGACGAGGTCCGCCTGATGGTCAGGGAGGCGTCCCGCTGGGGGATGGATGTCGCCGCCCACGCATACGGCGGCGAGGGCGCCTTCAACGCCGTGGCGGGAGGCGCGCGCAGCATCGAACACGGCATGATGCTCGATGACGAGACGCTGAACCTCATGGCCAAGCGCCGCACGTTCTGGGTGCCGACGATGACGGTCTATCTGCCGGGGGAGGACGCGAGTGCCGAAGAGGCGGCGCTTCTCAACCGGATCGTCGAGCGCCACAAGAAGACATTCACGAGCGCCATGAAAAAGGGGGTCAAGATTGCCTTCGGCACTGACGTGGGATCGATCCCGCACGGAGACGGATGGCGCGAGCTCGAGAGGATGGCCGATTACGGGATGCCAGCCATCGATGTCATCCGCTCGGCGACGCTCGCGGGTGCGGAGCTTCTGAGACGGGAGGACGAGCTGGGCCGCATCGCCCCCGGCTACCTGGCTGACATCATCGCGGTGGCAGGGGATCCCTCGGGCGACATCAAGGCGTTCCGTGATGTCCGGTTCGTCATGGTGGGTGGAAACGTGGTGAAGCATGAGAGATAACGAGAAATATCTTCGTGAAATGGCACATTTAGGGTGAATTGAGGCACAATGAGAGGATGAGTCGCGGCCAGAGCGGCGGATCCAACCCGGGTGGCGGCGGGGGGGCTGATTCCTCCGACGAGACGCGGGAGCAATCGGACCGACCCGCCTACATTCCCAAGAAAATCGGCGCCTACTCGATCAAGCGCGTGATCGCTTCGGGCGGCATGGGAACTGTCTACGAGGCGGTGCAGGAGAAGCCGCGCCGCGCGGTGGCCGTCAAGGTGCTCAAGCGCGGTGTTGCCTCACCCTCCTCCCTGAGGCGCTTTGAATACGAAGCGCAGATCCTGGCCCGACTCTCACACCCCAACATCGCCCAGGTGTACGAGGCCGGGACGCACGAGGACGCGGCCGGCTCGGTGCCGTTCTTTGCGATGGAGTACATCCCCACCGCCAAGACCATCACCGAATATGCCGCGGAGAAGAAGCTCAGTCTGCGTGAGCGGCTCGATCTGTTCGCCCGGGTCTGTGATGCAGTGCACCACGGCCATCAGAAGGGCATCATCCATCGGGATCTGAAGCCTGGAAACATCCTCGTCGACTCGGAGGGGCGCCCCAAGATCATCGACTTCGGGGTGGCGCGCGCCGCCGACTCGGACATGGTGGTGCCGACGCTGCAGACCGATGCGGGGCAGCTCATCGGCACGCTGCCGTACATGAGCCCGGAGCAGTGCGAGGCCGATCCTCACGACATCGACACCCGGAGCGATGTCTACGCGCTGGGCGTGGTGCTCTACCATCTCCTCACCGGAAAGCTTCCTTACGACGTCACGAGCACTCCGGCGCACGAGGCGCCGCGCATCATCCGCGAGCGCATGCCGACCGATCCCGGCGTGGTTCGGCCGGATCTTCCCCGCGACGTGCGCACCATCATGCTCAAGGCACTCCACAAGGAGCGGGACCACCGGTACCAATCGTCCTTCGGCCTGGCGCAAGACCTGAGGCGCTACCTTGGCGGAGAGGCGATCCAGGCGCGGCCCCCGAGCGTCCTCTACCAGGCCAGAGTGTTCGCGCGGCGCAACAAGCCGTTGATCGGTGCCGTGGCGGCGGTGTTCCTGATCCTCGCGGGGGGCGTGGTCGTGAGCACGTCGCTCTACTTCGAGGCTCGGGTCGAGCGCGCCCGCGCCGAGACGCAACGCCAGCGGGTGCTCGCCGCCATGGACTACCTGCATGACGTGCTGCACTCGGCGGATGCGTTCAAGATCGGCACGGAGATCAAGCTCGGAGAGCTGCTCGATACGTACGGTGCCACCCTGGACGGAGCGTTTCCCGATCAGCCCGAGGTCGAGGCGGCCCTGCGCACGGCAATCGGCAAGGCGTACAAGGGGCTGGATTTTTTTGAGACGCACGGCAAGGCCGAGGAGTACCGCCAGTCCGCGCGCAACCACCTGATGGCCGCGCTGGATCTGAGGGAGAAGGCTCTCGGGGAGTCTCACCCCGACACGCTCGCGTCGATGGACACCTTGATCGAGACCCTGGTCGAGCAGGGGAGGTTCGTGGATGCCGAACGGATTGCGCGCCGCGCCCTGGATGTGCGCGGGAGCCTGCTGGGCGATGAGCATCCGGAGGTGCTCGCATCGATGAGCTCGATTGCGGAGCTGCTGGGCGATCAGGGCAGCTACGAAGAGGCCGAAGCGATGTCCCAATTCGTGCTGAAGCTCCGGCGTCGGGCGCTCGGGCCGGACCATCCCGACACGCTGGAATCGATGGATCAGCTTGCAAGGTTCGCCTCCGCACAAGGGAGGATAGCCGAGGCCGAGGATCTGGAGCGGCAGGTCTATGAGACGGCCCGGCGGGCCCACGGACAGGAAGACCCGATCACGCTGGAGGCCAGGAGCTCTCTGGGATCCCTGCTCATCTCCCAGGGGAAGCTATCGGATGCGGCCGGACTCTACGACGGAAAGAGAAACCCGGACAGCCTGGGCGTGGAGAATTGGCTCGTGGGTGGGGCGCAGCCCGCCGGGGCGAACGCCACGGTTGTCGTGTTCTGGGAAGCCTGGTGTCCGAGCTCGCAGGTCGAGGTGCCCAAGCTCTACGAGCGGTATCGGAGGTTCAGGGATGATGGTCTGAGTCTGATCGGTCTCACGAAAGCCTCGGGCCGTGACAGCGACCAGGGGATTCTTGATTTCGTGGCCGACAAGAAGCTCGACTTTCCGATCGGCAGGAGCAACGGTGATGCCTGGGCTTATTTCAACGTGCGTGGCACGCCGTCGGCCGCCGTCCTCAAGCATGACACGGTCGTCTGGGAAGGACACGCCGGCTACCTGGACGATGACCTCCTCATCGCCCTCCTCAACGGATCCGTTTCCGCAACGAACTAGCAGTACGCTCTCTCAGCGACTGTCCGGTTCCACGAGCGTGATGTCGGCGCTGGATGGTTACAGTTCAGGGTAGCTGAAACCTTCCGCGTGCACAGCGCGCTCTAGCGCCAGTCACCTGCGGCCACGAACGCGCCCCAGAAGGCGGGGTGGGTGCTCCTGCCTGCCCTGCGCCTGTCGCGTATCAGCTTGGTGCTGGCCCCGTGCATGGCTTCGGCGGTCGACTGACCCTCGAGCCGGGCTTCATACAGCTCCCGCATCCAGCTGCGTGCTGCTTCGTCTTCGATCTCCCACAGGCTCATGATCAGGGTGTCCACGCCGGCGATCTCGAATGCCCGCCTGAGGCCCAGCACTCCCTCACCCGCCTGCACCTTTCCCAGGCCGGTTTCACAGGCCGACAGCACGGCCCACTCGACGCCCTCCAGGTTGAGCCCGGCAATCTCTTCCGCCGTGAGGATTCCGTCCTCCTCATCTGCGGAAGCCTTCTGGCGTTGGTTGGCTCCTGCCAGGGCGAGGCCGGCGCGAAGCAGCGGGCTCTCGATCAGATCGACCGACTCCGTCTTTCCACGTGATTTCTCCTGTCCTTGTGCAGGAGACTTCCCGGCGGTGCTTCGTGAGCAACGCACCGAAGGAACGAAGCTGTGGGTCGCGAAGTGGAGGATGCGCTGTCCGATCGCCTGGGTCTTCACCGCAGCCTCCTGGGCGCCCGCTCCGGTGAGCTTGATCAGGCCGGCCGGGACAGAGCCACTCTCCGGACGGTGGTCCTGCCACAGGGAGGCGATCTCATCGACTTCCGCCCGGGAGTTCGGAAGAGGGCTGAACCGAAGCGCCCTGTACTCATCACACGAAGCCTGCCGGTAGACCGGCTCGCCGAGAGGGACACCCGGTAGAAGCGGCGCGGCCGGGGCGGCACCGCGCTCGCCGGCGCGCGGCGCCTGCTGGGTGGGAATGTCACCGGCCTGCGCCAGCAGTGCCGGGCCGGAGGCGGCATCGAAGTCGACTCCGCCCAGCACCAGGAGACCTTCTCCCGTGTCCCGGTTGCTCCCGGTCTGGATCAGCCCCCGCTCCGAGGACAAGTAATGAAACCGCCGGCCCGTCTCGACGAGATACTCGCCCCGTGCATCGGGGAGGGTCGCGAAGCTCACCAGATGGAGCGCTCCGTCGGGAACCACCAGAATTTGCCGGGTGTTTCCGATCCGCTCCACAATCGGATCCCAGACGATCTCCCGGAGGCGGGAGGCAGCGCGCCGGTATTTCTCCTCGGCGGAGGACTGGCCGAGTGGCAACGGAGTCTGGTGTTCAGAGACCGAGGCGTGCCACTGCTCGACGGCGGCATCCACCTCTTGCGCCGATCCAAGGGAGACGATCGCCGGCTCCTGTTTGGGAGATCCCAGGACGAACGCCAGGTAGGCGGGCGCCTCTTCCGGCCATGCCGACGGTTTCGTCTTGCCAGGGCTGGTTCGGCCCAGGTGGTTGTAACGCACGAAGGCGACCAGCGCGGTCTTACCGGGCAAGGCTCTCTTTACCTCGGCCAGCCCGATGTTGCGTTCTTCCAGCTCACGGCGGACTGCCAGGCTCTTTCGGGCCAGCGCGCGCTCGGCGTGTTCCTTCTCCTGCAGTGCCGCGTGCAGACGGGTGCGGTATGTCTTCGGTTCCTGAGCGTCCGCCCCCTCGACCAACACCCTCGCCAGGCGGCCACGCGCTTTGTCCAGGGCCGACACCATCCCGGAGAGTTCCTCCCGAATGTCCGCGAGGGCGTGGGCTCTGTGAGCCATCTCGCTCAGGACGAGCGCGCGCGAGCGCACCACGGCGTCCCACACGCGCGCAGTCGCATCAGTCCTGGCGGGTGAGTCGGGGTTTGCATCCGCAAGGATGGTGCCCGCCACATCGAGGCCCCGGTCGAGGATCTGTTCGTACTGGAGCGCTTCACGATCCGACAGGCTGCGGGCGATGTGCTGCACCTGGTGGCGTACGATCGCTTCGGCCCGCAACGCTTCGTCGAGCGCCTGCTCCGTCCGTCCGGTCTGCCAGTGCAATGTGGCGAGCGCGTTGAGGCTCAGAGCGACATCCGGGTGGTCGGGGCCGAGCAGCTTCTCGCGGATCTCGAGGGAGCGTACCAGGATCGGTTCGGCGGCCTTCAGGTCCTTCCTCTGCGCCCTCAGCGTGCCCAGGTCGTTGAGAACCTGCGCCACCTTCGGATGCTCCAGGCCGAGCGCCTTTTCGAGGACCGCAACGCCAAGCTCGTAGTGCCGCTGGGCGCCCTCCAGATCTCCCATCTTCTGAAGGACCAGGGCCAGGGAGTACTCCCCATTTCCGATGTTCTGGTGCTCGGAGCCGTAAGCGTTCTGCCAGATCTCGAGTGCGCGCTCGAGGTTTCGTTTCGATGCGGCATAGTCGCCCGCCGCCTCGAGGCCGGGAGACAGATTGAGCAAAGCTACCCCGACCTCGGGGTGATCCGGGCCCAGAAACTCAATCCACAGGTCGTATGATCTCTGCATCGTTCTGAGAGAGGCGGCGGGATCACCCATGTGGTACTGAATCTGACCGAGTTCGTTCAGGTTCACCGCCAGCGCCGCCGGGTGAACCGTTGGGCTGTTCTCCTGGATGTTCAGACACCACTCGAGGAGATCGCGCGCCTCGGCGTACTTCCCCAGCTTTGACAGCACCGCGGCGAGATTGGAGAGGCTGATGGCCACGTCCGGATGGGTGCTGCCGAGGTTGGCGGCGTGGATCTTCGCCGCACGCTCCGAGTATCTCCGCGCGGTGTCCAGCTCCC
>CBEVTG010000119.1:0-6082 GCA_965552745.1 uncultured bacterium | reverse complement strand
TGGTGGGACCGCATCGTACCCGGACTCATCGGTGCGGGCTGTGTGACCCATCTCGCCGCCCTGGTGCTGCGAGGAATTGAACTGGGACACTGCCCTCTGCATACGAGCGGCGAGATCGTCTCGTTTTTATCCCTGGCCGGAATGCTGATTTTCCTGTTCGGCTTTTACCGGCGCGGCCTGCAGGTCCTCGCGGTGGTGGTACTTCCCCTGTCCCTGGTGCTCGCAGTTGTCTCGAATCTGCTTCCGGCGCAGACGCTGCGCCTGGAAGGATCGAGCCTGGATGGATTGCTCACTTTTCACGTGGCTTTCTCGGCTCTCGGAGTGGCGGCGCTTTTTGTCACGTTCGCGGCGAGCCTGCTCTATTTGTGGCAGGAGCGTGCCCTGAAGCAGAAGAGTGGCGCCGCACTGTTGCGGCTGCGCCTGCCGGCGCTTGAGACCTGCGACTCTCTCATACACGGGACACTGGTGTCCGGTTTTCTTCTCATGACCCTGGCCATCATCACAGGCTCCCTATGGAAAGCTTCAACGCTGAGCGGCACCTTCTGGCTCTGGGAGCAGCGAGAAAGCCTGGCCCTGCTCGCCTGGCTCATTTTTGGGGCCCTGATCCTCGGGCGTTTGCTAGTCGGCTGGCGGGGGCGCAGGGTCGCCTATCTTGCGATCCTGGGCGTCGTCATCGTGGTCCTGCGCATGCTCGGGCTGACGCCGTGATGAACGTATATCTCATCGGAGCCAATCACACGAGTGCACCGATTGAACTGCGTGAGAGGCTTTTTGTGCCCAAGAACGCCCTGCCGGAAGCTCTGGATGAGCTCAAGCGGGTGGAAGGCGTGCGGGAAGGATTGCTCCTGTCGACGTGCAATCGCACAGAGATTCTGACGCGCCTGAACCAGACGGGGGATGGAGGAAGACCGCTTCTGGACTATCTTTCGCGTCGGCACAGCCTCTCGGTCCAGGAACTGGAGCCCCATCTGTACCGGATGCGAGATCTGGATGCCGTGCGGCACATGGTCCGGGTCGCGGCTTCGCTCGATTCCCTGGTGCTTGGGGAGTCGCAGATTCTGGGCCAGGTGAAGGAGGCGTACCTGGCCTCTCTGGAGCAGCGCTCCCTGGGCAGGGTGCTGAGTGGCCTGATGCGCCACGCCTTCTCCGTGGCCAAAAAAATCCGCACACAGACCGGTATCGCTCGCAATCCCGTTTCTATCAGCCAGGTGGCTGTCAGTCTGGCGGTGCAGATTTTCGGATCCCTGTCCGGCAAGACGGTTATGTTGCTGGGAGCCGGAAAAATGAGCGAGCTGGCCGCCCGCAGGCTCATGGAGGAAGGCGTGCGGACGGTGATCGTTTCGAGCCGCACTTTGGAGCGCGCGAGGGAGATCGCTCAACGGTTTGGCGGGTCGGCGGTATCGTTTGATGAAGTGGTAACGCACTTCCAATCGGTGGATATACTGATTTCCTCCACGGGAGCTCCTCACTACGTGCTACGCGCCGATCAGGTGGCGGATCTCATGCGCCGCCGGCGCAATCGCCCGGTTTTTCTGATCGATATCGCGGTCCCGCGGGACATCGATCCACGAGTCAACAAGTTCGATAACGTTTATCTGTACGACATCGACGATCTCACGCAGGTCGTGGATGCCAACCGGCTAGAGCGCCAGCACGAGGCGGCACTGGCAGAGTCGCTGGTTGAGCACGAAGTTACCGCGTTTTCCAACTGGTATAGCGGTCTGCAGGTAGGGCCGCTCATTGCCGCCATGAGAGAGCGCAGCGAGCACTTGAAAAACGAGCAACTCTCTCACTTTCTCGCCCAGCACCACGACCTTTCTGCTCGTCACCGCCAGGATCTGGAGGCGCTACTCCGGGGCCTCGTGAACAAGATCCTGCATGAGCCGACCGTGCGCCTGAAACAGGCTTTTGCGCTGCTGGAAGACCCACTCCACGTTGACGTGGTTCGTAACCTCTTTGAGCCTGGTGAAAAGACCCCGACGCGCGCACCCGCTGCCGGCAGCGATGAACGCGAGGAGTCTTGAGCCGCGGGGGGCACCATCGGGTCTTGCGGCTGGGCACGCGTGGAAGCGCTCTGGCGCGCGCGCAATCGGGCCTGATTGCGGCCGCCCTCGAAAATCTACACTCCGATCTGAAGGTCGATCTGATCGTGATCCGCACTCATGGGGATCGAGATGTGGAACGCCCCCTCGAAGCGTTGGGCGGTAAGACTGTGTTCGTGAGGGAAATCGAGGAGGCCCTGCAGGAGAAGGAGATCGATCTCGCCGTGCACAGCCTGAAGGATATGGCGGCTGAGCTTCCGGAGGGATTGGAACTGGCGGCCATACCCACCCGCGTCGATCCGGCTGATGCAATCATCAATCCGGAAGGAAAGGGACTGGAGGCGCTTCCGGCAGGCGCTCGGATTGGCACTGGTAGCCCCCGGCGCATCACGCAGCTGCGTTTGGCCCGGCAGGACGTTTCGTGTGTCCCGTTGCGCGGCAACGTGGACACCCGCCTGAGGCGCATGGAGGAGGGCAGGGTGCAGGCGATCATCCTTGCCGTTGCCGGTCTGAAGCGGCTCGGGCGCCTGGACGATCGCGCCTGCCGGCTCGAGACAGATTCGTTCATTCCCGCGCCAGGGCAGGGGGCTCTTGCAGTCGAGACGCGCAGCGGATCGGCGGCCGGCCATCTTGTGCGGCCTCTGCACGACGAGACCTCCGGCCTCGAGGTGGAGGCCGAGCGGGCGCTGGTGAGAGCCCTCGGTGGTGGTTGCCAGATGCCGCTCGGCGCGTTGGCAAAGCTGGAGAAGGGCCGTATCACCCTTCGGGCATTCCTTTCGGATCTTGACTCCAAGCATTGGGTGAGGGATTCGGAAACAGGTCCGGCCTCCAATCCCGTGTCAATCGCCCGGCGTCTGGCCCTTCGCCTTCTGAGTGCAGGGGGAACAAAAATCCTGCGCGACCTCGGTCTGACACCACCCGATCCCGAGACGCTGGAGGACTGTTGACTCCTCCCTCGAAGAAGGCCGGCAAGGTCTACCTGGTGGGCGCCGGCCCTGGCGACCCGGATCTGATCACGCTTCGCGGGCGCGAGCTTTTGGAGAGGGCCGATCGCGTGGTCTACGATGCTCTGGTCGATCCGCACCTGCTGGATTATGTGCGCCCGGAAGCCGAGAAGCTGTTTGCAGGCAGACGGGGTGCTGATCCGGAGGCCCGTCAGAAAACCATCGATCGTCTGCTGGTGGAGGGGGCGCGCCAGGGGCTCGAGGTGGTGCGGCTCAAGGGCGGCGATCCCTTCGTCTTTGGCCGAGGTGGAGAGGAGGCGGAAGTTCTCGCACGAGAAGGGGTCGAGTTCGAGATTGTCCCGGGAGTGAGCTCAGTGATTGCCGGACCTGCATACGCCGGAATTCCCCTGACGCACCGGGTGCACTCTTCATCCGTGTTGATTGCCACCGGCCACGAAGATCCCTCGCGGCCCACGAGCCACCTGCGATGGGAGGTGCTCGCCAGGAGCGCAGACACCCTCCTGTTCATGATGTCGATTCGCAATCTTGGCGCCATTCTCAGCAAGCTCCAGAAGCATGGACGCGATGGTTCCACACCCGCCGCTGTGATCGAGCGCGCTACATGGCCCCGTCAGCGTGCGGTCGTGGGCACGCTCGCCACGCTTGAACAAAGAGCTCGCGAAGAAGGGATCTCCCCCCCGGCACTGCTCGTGGTGGGGAATGTGGTTCTGGTCCGTAAGAACACTGCCTGGCTCGAACGTCGACCGCTGTTTGGACGTCGGGTCCTCATCACCCGCGCCAGACACCAGGCGGTCCGGCTGCGGCGGCTGCTCTGGGAAGCAGGAGCGGAGGTTGTGGAATTTCCGACCATCGAAATTCGTCCGCCATCCTCCTGGGCCCCAGCAGATAAGGCGATCGGGAAGCTGGAGGCTTACGATTGGCTCCTGTTCACCAGCGCGAACGGTGTCGATGCCTTTTTCGATCGTCTGTGGATAAAAGGCAGGGATCTTCGCGCGCTCTCCCGGGCCCGTCTGGGTGCCATTGGTCCCGCCACCGCGCGGCGCCTGGAGGAACGTGGTTTGAGGGCCGACGTGATACCGAGAGAGTTTCGTGCCGAAGGCGTGCTCGAGGCGCTACACGACCAGGTTCGCGGTGCACGCATCCTGCTGGCGCGCGCCCGCGAAGCCAGAGAAGTGTTGCCCCACCAGCTTCGGGAGGCAGAAGGGGCGCAGGTGGATGTGGTCGAAGTTTACCGCTCCGAGCTGCCGGAGGTGGATGCTTCGGAGCTTCGGCGCGAACTGCAGCAGTCCCGGATCGACGTGGTTACCTTCACCTCCTCGTCCAGCGTCAAGAACCTGGCCCGACTGCTCAAGGTTAAGAGTCTTTCGGAGCTAATGGGGGAGTGCGAGGTGGGTTGTATCGGCCCCATCACGTCCGACACCGCCCGTGCACATGGCCTCTCGCCTTCGATCGAGCCGGAACAATACACCATCCCCGCTCTGGCGGCGGCCGTGATCGATCGCTTTAAAAATTCCCCTTCTGGAACTCGTCCACCGAGGTAATGCCCTGGCGGACGCGGTCGAGGCCGCGATCGCGCAAGGTGCGCATTCCCTCCTCCCGGGCCAGGGTGCGGAGCTCCTTGGCCGGGGCGCCAACGCTGATCCGGGCGCGCAACTGGGGGAAAGCCCTGAGGAGCTCCACCAGAGGGGTGCGGCCGCGGTAACCGGCCTGCAGGCGGCATTCATCGCAGCCCTGTGCCTGGTGCACCTTCAGACCCTTCGCTTCTTCCGGGCTCAATCCCAGCGAGGAGAGTATGAACTTGCCCGCCTGCTGGGGGGAGCGGCAGCTACTGCACAGCATCCGTACGAGCCGCTGGTTCAGAATTCCCCGCAGGTGTGCCGCTGCGAACTCGGGCTCCAGACCCAGCCGCTGCAGGACATCGAGTGCTTCGAAGCTGCTCTTGGCGCGTACTGCGGTGATCACCAGAGTCAGCGGGGCGAGTTCCTTGACGGCGGGGATCGTGGTGCCATCCTCGAGAGCTGGCAGGACCAGAACCTGGGGGAGGCGGGAGCGTACCTCGGAGAGGGCGGCCTTGAATGCGCTCTTGGTGGCCCCGAACTGGCGCTGCGTGACACCCGGGACCTTCACCAGGGAATCTCGCTCGAGGCAGACGCACTCCCTGCCTGATTCGGCCACGTGTTGCTGAATCGCGTATACGAGCGAGCGCAGACCGTGAAGAGGTGGAGCGCTTACCACAAACAGACCGTTGTCATTGTGGAGGGCTTCCTCGAGGCTCTTCAGCACGTTTTTCTCAAGACCGTGTTTGGCGAGGGGGGTTACGTATGTCTGTTCGTCGACGATCTTGATACGAAAATCCTCGCCCTCCCGGTTGGAGACAGCACGGAGGAACAGGGTGGCTTTCTTGTCTCCCGCGCTCATCGTGAGCCGCTCCTCTACGATGGCGCCCCGTTTCTTAGGACGCGTCTTGAAAAGATCGTACAGAGAGTGTCCTACCGACTCGGCGAGTTTCTGCGGAGGGGGTTGGACCTTGTACTGCATACCGTCGATGCGGTAACGGCCCACGAATCCGCTCGGTTTCACCTCGGCGTGGACGTTTGAGGCTCCCCGTCCCAGGGCGTTGCTCAGGAACTTCTGTGCGAAGGCCAGGGCATCCTCGGCGGTCGTGTTCTCCTCCGGCGCCGGGGTGTGATCGCCCTCGGCGGCGAGAAGCCGCAGTTGGCGCAGGATCTCGTCTTCGGGGGCCTGCCCGGGAATCACCTGGGCCTGGGTCAAGCTCTGTATCTGATCGATCGTGTCCGCGTCCCCGGGTGAGGCCATGGCCAGGGTGAGCATGGGGCGATCTCTGAACATCTCGAGCTCGAGGGGCAGAATGCGCTTGCGGCGGCATAGGTCCAGACCGATCTTCTCGGCCAGCTCGCGACTCGGAGGGGTTCGTCTCAGGTCGAAGGTCGGTACTTTCTGCTGGTGGCTGAGGAAATACTCGAGGTTTTCGCGAGACAGGAAGCCGAGCTCGACCAGCACTTCTCCGATGCGGGGATTATCCTTGCGCACCCGCTGTCTCTTGAGTCCCTCCAG
>CBEVTG010000118.1:0-6151 GCA_965552745.1 uncultured bacterium | reverse complement strand
TCTCGAGCGCGCACGGACCGGGCGGCATGAGCACCGATCGTCCTGGAGAATTTCTCTCGGAGCTGGCCGAAGCGGCCCTGCGCATCGATGCGCAGGAGATTACCCGTGCCTGCGACCTGCTCTGGGAAGCCCGTGAGAGGGACGCCAACGTCTGGGCCATCGGAAACGGAGGTTCCGCCTCGACCGCCAGCCACTTTGCCGCTGACCTGAGCAAGCGCACGGCCCTGGAGGGCCGGCGACGCTTCAGGGTGTCGAGTCTGGCAGACAATCCGGGCTGGATCACGGCTCTCGTGAACGACCTCGGTTTCCATAACCTGTTTACCGAGCCATTGCGCAACCTGATGCGCTCCGGTGACGCGCTCGTGGTCTTCAGCGTGCACGGAGGTGTGGGAGAAGATCGGGCGGGGAAGTGGTCCCAGAACCTCATGAGGGCGATCGATCTGGCGAAGCGGGATTTCGGAGCTTCCACCCTGGCGTTCGTGGGGTTCGACGGGGGACCGATGCGGGAGGCCGCCGACGTGTCGGTCCTGGTGCCGGTTGCGTCCACACCTCTGGTCGAAAGTCTGCACGTGGCGCTGCACCATTGGGTGTGCGAAGAGCTCAGGTCGCGCATCGAGGCGCACGGGTGACGCACCCATGATCCTCACCGCGGTGACCTTCCTGGTGGCGCTGGTGCTGGCGCTCGTGGGCACGCCGCGAGCCGCAGAGGCGGCCCGGCGGTTCGGCATCGTGGATCGCCCGGACGGCCGCCTCAAGCAGCATCCAGAACCGGTGCCTTACCTGGGTGGCCTGGCCGTCTACGCTGCCTTCCTGGTGGCGCTGTCAGTGACCTTCGAGTTCGATCAAAAAGTTCTCGGCATTCTGTTTGCGGGCAGCATCGCCGTCACGCTGGGACTCATCGATGATCTGGGAGCCCTGCGCCCCGTCAACAAGCTCGCCGGTCAGGTGCTGGCCTGCCTGGTCATGGTCAAGAGCGGTGTGTCGATCCAGATCGCCATCCTGCCTGAGCCCGTCAATTTGCTGCTGACATTTCTGTGGGTGCTGGCCATCGTCAATGCCATCAACTTCCTCGACATCATGGACGGCCTGGCGGCCGGTACCTGCGCCATCGCCGCTTTCTTCCTGTGGGCGGTGGCGCATTTGAACGGGGAGCCGGTGGTCGAGCTTCTGGCGGTGGCGCTGGTGGGAAGCCTTCTGGGGTTCCTGCGATACAACTTCCATCCCGCCACTGTCTACCTCGGGGACACGGGGAGCCTGTTCCTGGGAGTGACCCTGGCGGGGCTCGCCATGGTCGGCCGCTACGCGGATGAAAACCGCATCGCCTATTTCAGTCCGTTGCTGATCCTCGGGGTGCCGATCTTTGAGATCGGTTTTGTGAGCGTCGTGCGGTGGCTGCGAGGTCTCAAGCCGTGGCTGGGCAGCCCCGATCACACCGCCCTGCGCCTGCGCGCGCTCGGTCTTGGCACCGTGCCGGTGGTCTGCACGCTCTACCTGGCGTCCATCGTCCTGGGCTACCTGGCGTGGTGGAATCTGTTCCTGTCGATCCCGGCTTCACTGATTCTGCTGGCCGTGGTGGCGGTCGGAGTTCTCGCGGCAGGCACGGCGCTGGCCCGGGTGCGCGGTTCCTGATGCGCTTGTGTTTTCCCGGCGTGGCTCATAAATTCGCAGCCGGGGTGTATCGATGATAGCCATTGCCGGAGCCGGTCTCGCGGGCCTGAGTGCGGCCTGCCATCTCGATGGGTTCGAGCACGCGGTGTTCGAGCGCGAGCGCGAGGCGGGCGGTTTGTGCCGCTCTATCGAGCGGGACGGCTTCTGCTTTGATCTGACCGGGCATCTGCTGCACCTGCGCCGCCCCGAGATGCGCGACTGGATCTCCACGCTCCTGGGGGATCGGTTGCGCGAACGCCCGCGCCGCGCCTTCATCCACTCCCACGACCGGCGCACACCCTACCCGTTCCAGGTCAACTTTCACCGCCTGCCGCCGGCCGTCGTGCGCGAGTGCCTGACGGGGTTCGTGAAGGCCTGGAGCGCACGCCGGATCGATCGGCGCCAGGGTGAGCCGGCTCACCTCGGCGAGTGGATCGAGCGCACCTTCGGAACAGGGATCGCGCGGCACTTCATGACTCCCTACAACCGCAAGATGTGGTGCAGCGATCTCGATCAGGTGAGTTGCGAGTGGGTCAGCTGGTCGGTGCCGCAGCCCTCTCTGCACGAGGTGGTGCGCGGCGCCTTCGGTGTGGAGGGGCGCGAGTTCGGGTACAACCCGCGCTTCCTGTATCCCAGGCGTGGCGGCATCCGCTGCCTGCCGGATGCTCTGGCGGAGCGTGCCGGTGAGATTCACCTGGATGTCGCGGTCGAGTCGATCAACCTTCGCTCCCGGCGCCTGAAGCTCAGCGATGGCTCGAACCCGCGCTTCGACGCCCTGATCAGCACTCTGCCACTGCCCGATCTGGTGCAGCGCTGCGAAGGGCTGCCGGAGGCGGCGCGGCGTTCAGCCGCCGGCCTGCGCTGGGTGCGGGTGGTCAACATAAACCTGGCCGTCCGCGGCGAGGTTGCTCCGGGTGCCCACTGGATCTACTTCCCCGAATCGGACTACGTCTTCTACCGCGTGGGGGTGGCCAGCAATTTTTCACAGGGTGTCGCCCCTCGCGGGTGCTCCTCCCTGTATGTCGAGGTGTCACAGCCTTCCGGTGAGCCGCCCGTCCCCGATCTAACAGAGCGCGTGGTGGCCGATTTGCGCCGTGCGCGCATCCTGGAGCCGGAGCACGAGATCCTGTTCAGCCTGCCGGTGGTGATCGATCCCGCCTACGTCATCTTCGACCGCCACCGCCGGGAGTGCGTGCCGGCGCTCCTCAGCCTCCTGCGTGACCGCAAGGTGCACTCGATCGGGCGTTTCGGCGCCTGGGAATATTCCTCGATGGAAGACGCCCTGATGGCGGGCAAGGGGGTCGCGCGCACCCTTGTGGCCAGCCTCACCCATGCCCCGGCTTAAAGTCGCCCACATCATCACGCAGCTGGAGCTCGGCGGAGCCCAGGAGAACACCCTGTACACGGTGTCCCATCTTGATCAGACCCGTTTCGAGCCGATCCTGATCGCCGGCCCGGGGGGAATCCTGGACGATCGGGCGCGGGGTCTGAACGGAGTCGAGTTCCACACCCTCGCCGCACTCACGCGCCCGGTGCGCCCTCTTAAGGATGCGGGGGCACTGGTGGCCATGGCCAGACTCCTCCGCCGCCTGCGACCCCAGATCGTCCATACCCACAGCAGCAAGGCGGGCATCCTGGGCCGCCTGGCCGCGGCGCTGGCCGGAGTTCCCCTGCGGGTGCATTCGGTGCACGGCTTCGGCTTCCACGCCGGTGGCCGCTCCGCGCTCAAGCGAATCCTCATGACGGCCGAGAAGATCTGCTCCCCGCTCACGACCCACTGGATCGTGGTATCGCGCGCCAACCTGGAGCAGGGAGCGGATCTGGGACTGCTCGATCCCGGGCGCGCCAGCCTGATCCGCAGTGGCATCGACCTCGACCGTTACCGCGCGCCTGCGGGCCGGGCCAGGGTCCGGGCTGAGCTGGGCCTTGCCGAGAACCAGCCGCTGATAGTGTCGATCGCCTGCTTCAAGCCTCAGAAGGCCCCCCTCGATCTGATCGAGGTGGCGAGCCGGGTGGCCCGCCAGGTCCCGGAGGCCCGCTTCGCGCTGGCGGGGGACGGAGCCCTCCGCCCCCAGATCGAGAGGGCCCTCGAGCGTCACGGCCTGGGGGAGAGGTTCCATCTGCTGGGGTGGCGGCGAGACATCCCGGATCTGCTGGCCGCCTCCGATCTGCTCCTTCACACGCCTCGCTGGGAGGGGCTCCCCCGGGTGGTGCCGGAGGCCCTGGCCGTGGGCCGTCCCGTCGTGGCGACCGACGTGGACGGAATCCGGGAGGTGGTCGAGGAGGGGGTCACGGGTCACCTGCATCCGTCCGGCGATCTGGAGGGGCTGGCGGGCAGCGTTGCAGCACTGCTCCGGGATGCGGGAGCGCGGGCCCGTATGGGTGAGGAGGGGCTCCGGAGGGTGGGGGAGTTTGACATTCGGGATATGGTGCGGCGGCAGGAAGCCCTGTACGAGCGCCTGGCCAGCTGAAAACTTCCAGGCCTGGCCTCGCCCCCGGGGAGGCCCCGTTTTCTTGAACGGCCACCCGGGCTGCTCTAGATTATTGTCAGCACGGGAGTAAGACGCTGCAATGGCAGTTCTAGAAATCTCAGGGATCTCCAAGTCGTTCACCTCCCACCTCTCGCTGGGACGGACCCGGGTCCTGAACGGAGTCGACCTGACGGTGGAGGCGGGGGAGGTGTTCGGGCTGCTCGGAGCCAACGGCGCCGGCAAGACAACCACCCTGAAGACGGCGGTCGGCCTGCTGCGCCCCGAGCAGGGATCGGTCCGGCTGTTCGGCATGCCGATCACGGATGTACGGGCGCGCGCCCGCCTGGGGTTCCTGCCCGAGCAACCTTACTTCTACGATTATCTGACCGGACGCGAGTTCCTCGACTTCTACGCGCGCCTGTGCGGCATCGCTCCGTCCAGACGAGCGGCACGCGTCGCGGAGATGCTGGCCAGGGTCGGGCTGGAGGACCGCGCTGACCGGCCGCTCAGAAAGTTCAGCAAGGGAATGGTGCAGCGCGTGGGGTTGGCGCAGGCCCTGATCAACGAACCCGATCTGGTCATCCTGGACGAGCCCATGTCGGGGCTCGATCCGATCGGTCGGCGCGAGTTCCGCGACATCATTCTGGAGTTGCGCCGCCACGGCAAGACGGTTCTGTTCAGCAGCCATATCCTGGCCGACGCGGAGGCGGTCTGTGACCGGGTCGCCATCCTGCGCAGTGGCAAGGTTGCTGCCTGCGGGCGGCTCGATTCGATGCTCAGCGACCGGGTACGGTTCTGGGAGGCGACCCTGTCCCGGGTCGATCCGGCAGCGCTCGGTGTCCCGCACGAGAAGGTCTGGCAGCGAGGCGAGCAAGTGGCCGTGCGCCTGCAGACGCCGGATCATGTTGCCGCTCTGATCGAGGAGGTGCGCCACCTCGGGGGTACGCTCCAGTCGCTTGTGCCCCACCGCCGCACGCTGGAGGATCTGTTCCTTGGTGAGGTCGGGTACGAAGCTCCCGTGAGGCCTAAGACGCCGGCGCCCGAGATGCCACCAATCCCGGAGCGCCGGGGCTGAACGTTATGGACAAGACACTCGCCATTGCCGCCAACACGTTTCGCGAGGCGATCCGGGATCGCGTCCTGTACCTGCTCCTGGGGTTTGCGCTGCTGATGATCAGCTCGTCGATGTTCCTCAGCCTGCTGACCGTGGGCAGCCGCGAGAAGATCATCATCGACCTGGGCCTCTCGGCCATCTCCCTGTTCGGGGTGCTGACCGCCATCTTCATCGGCGTCGGTCTGGTCTTCAAGGAGATCGACAGGAAGACCATCTACACCATCGTCACCAAGCCGGTGGGACGGGCGCAGTTCATCCTCGGGAAGTACCTCGGCCTGGTGATGACGCTGAGCGTGAACCTGGTGGTGATGACGATCGGTTTCTATCTCCTGCTGGCCTATGAGGGAGTGGCTTATGCCAGGCTGTTGCCGGCGGTCGGTCTCACGCTGCTGGAGCTCATCGTGGTGACAGCGCTGGCCATCCTGTTCTCCTCGTTCTCGACGCCCATTCTGAGCGCGCTCTTAACGCTCGGCGCCTACCTGGTCGGGCAGCTCTCCTGGAGCCTGCGGTTGCTGCAAGACCGTCTCGATCCCGGGATCGGCCGGGCCGTGTGTGAGTTTTTCTACTGGGTGCTTCCAAACCTGTGGCGCTTCAACATCCGGGCCGAGGTGACCCACTCGGTGCCGGTGCCGCCGGCCGAGGTGGGGCTGGCCGTGGTTTACGGGCTCGCCTACGCTGCGCTTCTGGTGTTCATCGCCTGCCTCTGTTTTGAGCGCCGGGACTTCAAATGATGATCGGAACCCGCCTCGTCGTGAGCGGCCTCCTGGTCGCGCTCCTGGGCCACGCGCTGGCCTCGATGAAGCGGGACGATGGCGGCAGGCTCGCGTGGACGGCGCTCGAGGCAGCGGTCCTGAAGCGTCTGGATGCGGAGGACGAGGACACGGGCTGGATCATCAACACCCTCCTCTCGATGGAGGGC
>CBEVTG010000117.1:0-6174 GCA_965552745.1 uncultured bacterium | reverse complement strand
GTGCGGTGCGATCACCGTTCGCAACGGCAATTGCTACAAGTGTCTCAACTGCGGATCCACCAGCGGCTGCTCATGAACCCCGCATGAGCGCCGAGGACTCCGGTCACCCTCTCATCTGCGCCTTATCACCCAGACAGGCTGAACTCCTGCATTGAGTCCGGCGAGCGGTCCGGCTCGCCGTGCAGAATCTCTTTAATCATAGATAGTTCAACTGCGGTCGGGATCCAATTCATGGAGCCGCCCTGGTATAGACCATGCATGGAGAAGGGGTGGGGGGAGGGCGCGGTCCGCGGCCGAAGTTCTCCGGAGGTGGAACGATGCTGACCTTGGAGAAGAAGATGCGCATCAGGCTCGAGAACGAACGCGCGTCACTCTACAGAGAGCTCGAGCACCTGAGACGGGATGCCCGGGAGGAAGCTCTGCAGATGAGCGGTGACAACACGCCCCTGACCGAAGTGGCCGATCAGATCCAGGCCGAGCTCAGCGAAGAGGTCCGTGGCGAACGGCTGGGAAGGCTCATGGTTCAGCTGGCGTCCATCGATGACGCGCTCGCACGCCTGCAAAGAGGTGAGTACGGGTTCTGCGCGGCGTGCGGAACACCGCTGGCCCGCCAGCGTCTCGATGCCCTGCCGGAAGCCTCACTGTGCATCTGCTGCAAACGGCAGGTAGAGAAACATGAGCCTGCGCGCGATGACCATGCCGCGTCAGCAGCGCCAGCGCTCACGCGAGAACGGGAAACGAAGGATGAGAAATGAAACCGTTCAAGAAGATCCTCTGTCCGATCGATTTTTCCGCTGTTTCCAGGATGGCGCTCAAGCTCGCGCATGACCTGGCGCAGCAGTTAACCGCACAACTCACGGTGTTCCATGTCGTGGACATGGCGAGGCTGTCGATCGGCAGTCTGGTGCCCAACACGCAGACTTTCGATTTCACGCAGATTCGCGCCAATCGCGAAATGTCTGCTCTGAAGCGCACGCTGGGAAATGGGACGATCCGCTTCGAGATTGAAACGGGTTTCCCCCACCGCATGATCGTCCGCAAGGCGCTCGATGATGATATCGATCTCATCGTCATGGGCACGCATGGGATCGGTGGATTTGAAAAACTATTTCTCGGGTCCACCACCGAAAAGGTGCTGCATCAGATCGATGTGCCATTACTGGCGGTGTCGCCGCGCGTGGAGCCGGATGTGGATCAGGATGGAGCGGTTCGCTTCCGCACCCTCCTGATGCCGGTCGATTTTGCAAAGGGCTCCGTGGCCACGGCGGAATACGCCCTGGCGCTGGCGCGGCAGTATGGCGCGCGACTCCTTGCGCTGCACGTCTTCGAGCCTCCCCTCGAGGCGTATCGGGGGTCGGCCGCCTGGCTCAACCCGGTCGATCTGGAGGGAATGTTCGAGCGCATGATGGCGGAGCGGCGGCGCAGGCTCGAGGCCCTCATTCCCGCAGAGGTTCGCAGCTGGTGCGAGGTTGAAGTGCAGGTGCTGCGCGGAAACGCGTTCGAGATCCTCCGCCGCGTGGCCGAACAGAAGCACGCCGATCTGATCGTCATGGGTGCGCATGGATATGGGAAGGGAGCCATATCCATGCGCACCCATGACGATCAGATCGTCATGGGTGCGCATGGATATGGGAAGGGAGCCATAGGCTGGCTTGGATCGACAACCCACAAAATGATCCGATCCGCACCCTGCCCCGTGTTGGCCGTACGTAAGAAGGTCTGACGCCGGACTTGTAAGGCTTCCGTCCCTGCCGCTAGAATGGGTGAATGTCACGCTTTGAAAGACACATTTTCATCTGCACCAACCAGCGTCCTGATGGCGATCCGCGCGGCTGCTGCGCCGCGGTCGGTGCTGCCAAGGTTGTCGAGGCGTTCAAGATCGAATTGAGCCGGCGCGGTCTGCGCGGGCGCATGCGTGCCAACAAGGCAGGTTGTCTCGACAATTGTGCCCGCGGTGTCAGCGTCGTCGTCTACCCGGAAGGGGTATGGTACGGTAGCGTTCAACCGCAAGACGTGGCCGAGATCGTCGAGAAGCACCTCGTCCAGGGAGAACCTGTGGCGCGGCTGCGATTGGAGGAGGGAAGTTTTCGCACCCAGTCATCCGAGAGGAAGGTCTGATGTTGTTGCACGGCAAGATCGCGCTGGTCACGGGAGCCAGCCGGGGGATCGGTAAAGCGGTGGCAGAGCGGTTCTCCGAGGAGGGGGCCCGTGTGGCACTCTGTGCGCGGGATGAGGAATCCCTCGATCAGGTGGCGCGCGCTATCGATCCTTCGCTGGAGCGCGTCTTCTGGATGCGCGCCGATGCGGGGAATCCTGAAGACATCCGGAGTGCCGTGGAGCAGACGGCGCGACGCTGGGACCGGATCCATATTCTGGTCAACAACGCCGGCCTGAGCGGCTTGACGCCGGCCGCGGGGGAAGGGGACGCGGACTGGGATCGGATCCTGGATGTCAATTTGACCGGAGCATGGCGATTCGTGCGTGAAGCCCTTCCGCACTTCAAGGACCAGGACCAGGGGCGTATCATCAATATTTCATCCGTGCTCGGCAAGTTCGGAGTTCCCGGCTACGCGGCATACTGCGCCAGCAAGAGCGGCCTCATCGGGCTCACGCGAGCCCTCTCCCAGGAACTCGCCGGGCGCGGCATCACAGTCAACGCCATCTGTCCCGGCTGGGTGGATACAGACATGGCACGCCAGGGGATGAAGTCCCATGCCGAACAGCTGGATGTCTCGATCGAGGAATTCCGCCGGCGCGCGCTGTCCATGGTGCCCATCGGACGCATGCTCGAGCCCTCCGAGATCGCCGATCTTGCGGTCTATCTGGCCAGCGAGGCGGCGTCGGGATTGACCGGGCAGGCGATCAGCCTGTGTGGCGGCACCACCCACTCCTGATCGTCACATCCTCCCGGCGCATCCCGGGCGTTCCGTCGCGTGAGGGTCAGGCGCGCGATTTCAGAGCGCGCGCCGCAAGGTGCCCGCTGCGGGCCGCCCCCTCCAGCGTCGAAGGCAGACCCGTGTCGGTCCAATCCCCGGCCAGCCAGAGGTTGCCGGCCGGTGTTTCGGGTCCGGGACGCCGCAGGCAGAGCTCGGGGGCGGGCTCCAGGGTTGCGTTCGGCTGCCGAACCACCCGGGCATGCCACAGGTCCCGCTCCGAGCCCGGGAAGAGCCCCTCCATCTGACTCTTGCAAGCCTCCAGAATCGCTGCCTCGGGGCGATCCATCCAGGCCCGCGCATCGCTCAGGCTGAGGGCCAGGATCCAGCTCCCGCGGCTACCCTCCGCGAGAGCCCGACGTTCGAACAGCCAGGGGAACTTCTCTTCCGGAAGCGCACAGAAATGTGTTCCAAGCAGCCGCCGCACACTCCAGAAATAAACCGACACGATCGGTGTGGTGCGGGGTGCGAAGAGGCGGCAGTCGTCCCGTAACCGCCCCACAGGAGCAGGTGCGTCCGCAAGCAGGGGAAGCAGGGCACGTGCCGGCAGCGCGCTCACGACCTGACCGGCCCGTACCAGGCCACCGTCCCGCAGGCGCACGGCCTGCACGCGGGACCCCTCCCACACAAGCCCGCTCGCCGGGCTCGAATACGATAGCGAGCCGCCGCGCTGCTCGAGCCAGCGCCCCGCAGGCTCCAGGAGATCTCCCAGGGTGCTGCGCGGCCACCCCAGGGCACTCGCCCGAGGACCCCCCGAGAAGATCTCGAAAAGAACCCGTGCGAACAGTAACGCGGAGGCACGCGCCGGGTGATCGTTCAGTACCGCGGTTGCCAGCGGCTCCCAGAGCAGGTGGCGCGCTTGCTCACCCTGGCGCAGGCGATCGAGCCACTGCGCCACGGTCTCCGCAGGGGCAGGGGACAGGCCGTTCTGCGGGTCGGGTGACCCCGCGAAGCGACCGGGTGTTTTTCCGATGCGACGGATGGCGCGACCTATCCGGACGGCGGCCGCTCGCTCCGAGAAAGGCAGGGAACGGAATCGCAGCAGGCCGACGGCGAGATGAAAGGGTGCGGGCAGGGGTGGGCATGAAAGGCGGCTCCGCCGATTGCCGCGCCAGCGGTACTCGATACTCAAAGAGCGCTGGAACTCCAGACGCTCGAGTGTGCCGAGGCGAGCAAGGAAAGTCTGCGTGTCCCGGTTGGCTCCCACCAGGAGGTGTGGGCCGAGGTCGAGAACTTCGCCCGTGTGTGGCTCGCGAAAAGAGCCACCTCTTCCTCCGGGTGTCCCGCTTGCTTCGAGCACGGTGACACGCGCGCCTGCATCGGCGAGAGCCGTAGCACAGGCCAACCCGCCGAAGCCGGCACCCAGGATGACCACGTCAGGGTGTGAGCGCATGACGAAGAATACCGAATTCTACCCTAACAGGTGTGCGGAAGGCTCTTGTGCGCTGTCCTCCCCGGGCCTATAGTCGTGGTGCAGGGTGTTTGAATCATGAAGCGCATTCGCGTCGTTCATCGTCCCAGCGGGACGCCCATCGCGGAAGGACCGATCGGCTGGGGGATTACGCCGTTCGAGGGAAACCTGTACGTGCGCCGCAAGTATCTTCTCACGGACGGGTTCAGGGTGAACTACATCCCGGGATTCTGCCCGTACAAGTTTCTTTACGTATGGCTGGATCTGAACCTCGGGGACGGAGAACGGGTACGCAGTCTGGGTTGGCTCTACTGGCTGCCAAACCCGTTGCTGCCGTTCATCGGGTTCCGGGTTGCTTTTCCGCGCACCCATCCCGAGCTACAGATCGAGGAGCTCGAGGACCCGCCCCCCGTTCCTCCCCTCTCCGGGACTTTTCGGGTATGATGCCGCGCTGGTCGCATCAAGCAGATTAGTTCTTATCTTGGCTCTGGCGGGAGAAACCCAGGCATGCCGCCGGAGCGGGGCCGCGCACGCCGGCGTCCGGGCAGCGCGCCGTTGAAACAAGTTCCCGGACGAGGAGGAGTGTCAGATGAAGAAATGGATGATCGGGATCTTCGGATTCTTTCTTGCCGTCTGCTCGGCGCAGTCGGGTGAGCTGGTCATCAAGATCCACCGCACGTCGGCAGACGGTGTCGGCGAGGAACTGGGCACTGTGAGAGCGTCGAAGAACGCCTACGGGACTCTCTTCACGCCCGATCTGAAGGGGCTCGAGCCAGGAGTTCATGGCTTTCACGTGCACCAGAACCCGAGCTGCCAGCCGGCCGAGAAGGAAGGCAAGACCGTACCGGGCCTGGCTGCGGGAGGCCACTACGATCCCACCAAGTCGGGCCGCCACGAGGGGCCCTACGGCAACGGGCACATCGGAGATCTCCCGCCGCTCTATGTGGCCGCCGATGGCTCGGCTTCGGTGCCGGTTCTGGCTCCGCGCATCAAGCTCACCGATCTCGAGGGGCGATCGATCATGATTCATGCGAGCGGTGACAACTTCTCCGATCAACCCAAGAAACTCGGCGGTGGGGGCGCGCGTTCGGCCTGCGGTGTCGTGAAGTAGGCTCCGGGGGCGGCAGGTCCCGGCTCAGGGGGTTCGGATGCGGCCGAGGCGGGCCACGAGAGCCATACCCGCCTTGCGCCAGCGCGGGATCGAGATGCGGCCCTCGAGCACGCGCCGCGGACGGACGCTGATGGTCTCGAGCAATCGTTGATAGACGCCTCCCATGGCCTCCGCGGGCCACATGCTGCGGCGGTCGACCGCCGGGAGCTGGCGCCGGGCGTGACGGAGGGTCTCACGCGCCCTCTCGCACTCGAAGCGCATGAGTGCGTCGAAGCCAGCACCTGGATTTCCGTCGAGTAGATTCGCCTCGGTGCAGCCAAAACGCCAGAGATCCTCGAGCGGCAGGTAGATCCGACCCCGTTTCGCGTCAGCCTTGAGATCTCTCAGGATGTTCACCAGCTGGAAGCTGATCCCCATGGACACCGCGTAGTCGCGCGTGGCGGGGTCGCGGTGGCCGAAGACCTGGGCGCACACCAGCCCCACCACACCAGCCACGCGGTAACAGTACCGGTACAGATCCTCGAAGGTCTCGTAACGGTTCTGCTCGAGATCCATTTCCACTCCGCGCAGGATCTCGAGAAAGTGCTCCTTGCGCAGCCCGAACCGGTCCTTGAAGCGGGCGATCTGGTAGGTGATGGGGTGGCGGGCGTAGCCGGAGAAGCAGCGGTCGAGCTCCCGGCGCCCGAACAACAGATCCGCGGTCGGATCATTAAGCTCGG
>CBEVTG010000116.1:0-6213 GCA_965552745.1 uncultured bacterium | reverse complement strand
CCGGTCGGCTCAGCTTGAAATGAGGCAGAAAGCTCATGATCGGAGCGCAGGTCGTTCAGCTGCGGCGTTTGTTCTCCAGTGCCTCGATCATGGTGGCGGGCAGGATCGGGTTGTCCGTGAAGCGCAGCCCGGTGGCATGTGCTATAGCGTTGGCGATGGCCGGCGCGGTGCCGATGCCTGCGGGTTCGCCGATCCCCTTTGTGCCGATGTGGTTTCCCGAAAACGGTACGTTAGGATCGATGACCTGGAAGCGCTCCGGCATGTCGGCGATCGTCATCGGTTTGTAATCGGTGAAGCGAGGGTTGATCTGCACGCCCGTATCACGGTCGATGATGCGGCGCTCCGTGAGGGCGTATCCCATTCCCAGGCAGGTTCCGCCGTGAACCTGGCTCTCCCACGTGGATCGATTGATGACGCGGCCCGAATCATGAACCGCCACAACCTCCGTGACGCGCGTCTCGCCGGTTTCGATGTCGACCTCCACCTCGCAGAACTGTGCTCCAAACGTTCGAATGGTTTCCTCGGAAGGATTCGGACCTCGTTCCCCCTTTCCTATCATGGAGCGCGAAGGGAAGCGGCCGGCGAGCTCTTTCCAGTCCAGCTTCTTTGTAGGGTTACCACGCGCCCGGAACTCGAGATCCGCGAACTCGACCTGTCCGGGATCCTCCTCCATCAGGTGAGCGGCCAGTTGCAGCATTTCACGCAGCACGTCGTGGGCCGCCGAGCGTGCCGCCGGGCCGTTGCTGGAAAGTGTGATGCTGCCGTAGGAGGGCAGGGCATAGGGTGTCCGGGCCGTGTCGGCATTGATCACACGGATCCAGTCGATCGGCACTCCGAGTTCCTCGGCCACAATCTGAGCAATCACGGTGCGCGTTCCGGTGCCGATATCGGCGGCACCGGTGTAGACGAGGATCGAGCCGTCTTGCCGGACCTCGACGTTTGCCTTCGATGGGGGGCCACCACCGCCGGACCAGACCGGGCAGGCGAGCCCGACGCCCCGCCATCGCGATCCCTTGCGGATCGGCTGAAGGTGGCGTTTCTCCCACCCAAAGCGGCGTGCACCCTCTTCCAGGCAGGCGCGAAGGCCGTGGCTTGTATAAGGGTTGCCAGTCATCGGATCGGTTGTGGGGATGTTGCGAATGCGCAACTCGACCGGATCGATCCCGAGCCGGTGGGCGGCTTCATCCATCACCTGTTCCAGCGCCCAGGCCCCCTCGGTGTTGCCGGGGCCACGGAGTGCCGCTGGTGACGGCAGGTGTGTGAGGACGTTGTATTCCTCCGTGCGCACGTTGGTGCAGCGGTACAGCTCCTTGACCGGACTGCTGCAGCTCCAGAGGGCCGTGTGCAGGTAGGCCCCGGCTTGAATGGTCGCCTTAAGATCGAGGGCCCGCAGTGTGCCGTCCCCGTTAAAGCCGGCACGGATTTCCTGAACCGTGGGCGGGCGGTACCAGGGCGAACGCTGTTCCTCGGCCCGGGAGAGCTGCACGCGGACGGGGCGGCCGGTTTCCCGCGCCAGCAGGGAAGCAAGGATGCAATGTGGATGCGCCGAGTTCTTGCTACCGAAGCCACCTCCCATGTGCGTGGAAATGACGCGGATCTTGCTCAGCGGGATCTTGAGGGTCTGTGCAAGATCTTCCTGGACAGCGAAAACACCCTGGGTCGACTCCCAGACCGTGAGCCGGTCCTGCTCCCATGCGGCGACCGTTACGTGGGGCTCCATACACGAGTGCATGGCCGCGGAAGTATTGAACTTGCGCTCAATCACCAGGGACGATTCGGAGAGGCCACGCTCGGCGTTACCTCGTTTGTAGAGAGCACGATCACCCGGGTTCTTATCACCAAACCAGCCGCCTTTGGTGTAGTTCCCCCCGGCGTACAGCTGGGGCGCATCCGGTTTCAGGGAAACGAGGGGATCGGTTACGAAAGGCCCTTCCTCGTACTCGATGCGGATGGCTCTGACGGCGGCGCGGGCCGTCGCCTCATCCACCGCTGCCACGGCGGCGATCTCCTGATCAGCGTAACGCGGCTCGAGGGACAGAAGCGCCTGATCCTCGTACCCGTACTCCTGCACGTCCCCGGGCCCGATGACTGCCTTGACCCCGGGCACGCGTCTCGCGGGCTCGAGGTCCAGCTTGACCACCCGCACGTTGGGGAGTGGCGACCGCAGGATGGCGCCATGCAAAAGGCGTGGCAGTTTCAGATCGGTCGTGAAGACTGCCCGGCCCGTGACTTTCTCGTAGGCATCGACACGCCGGTGACGCTTGCCCACAATCGAAGGATTATTCCACGGCGGCAGGTGCGGCACGTTGCGCGCCACGGTCTTGATCTTGTTTCCCTCAATCTCGATCTCGGATGTGACGTATTCGGAGGGATTATCGGAGGAGGCCCCCGGAAGGTCCGGAGCGCGATGGGGCTCGCCAGGACGGGATCGGCGCTCGTCAGCCATCCTGCCGCCCGCCTGTCACGGCCTTCAGGATGTTCATGTAGGCGCCGCAGCGGCACATGTTCCCGCACATCGCCTTGCGAGCTTCATCCGTACCGGGCGAAGGATTCACATCCAGTAGAGCCCGCGCGCTCATGATCTGCCCCGGAATGCAGTAGCCGCACTGCAAGGCATCGGCGTCGATGAACGCCTGCTGGACGGGATCGAGCTTGCCGTCCTTCTCGAGCCCCTCGACCGTGAGCACGTCCCGGCTCTCGATGAGGACCGCAAGCTGGCTGCAGGCGTAAACCGGCTGCCGATCGACGAGCACGGTGCACGCTCCGCAATGGCCTTCACCACAGGCCAGCTTCGCGCCGGTCAGGCTCAGCTCGTCGCGCAGTACATCGAGTAGGGTCGCGCGGTTCGGGACCTGCAGGCGATGCACGCTGTTGTTGACACGCAGAACCAGGGAGGTCCTGTACTCGGCCGGGATCGCCACATCCTCCGTGCCGTCGGCCAGGACGGGGGAAGACAGGCCGCCGGCTGAGACCGTGGCCGACAGGGCCCCAAGGCCCTTCAGGAAATTGCGGCGGGTGTATGATGCCCGGTGCCTGCGAGCAGTGTGGTCAGCCATGGTGGCGGCGTTCCCCGTGACGGGAAGAACGGCCATTCTACTTCCGCCCCCGGAGAGGGGCAAACTCAGACGCTCAGGGGCTTGCCGTTCGGATCATTGGGATCACCCTCGAATAGAGGTACGTCATGACGGAGCAGCGCGCTCAATAATGGCCGTACTTCCAGGCCGCCTCCGCTCATGACGCCGCGTTTCGTGAGTGCGCCCCGCTGAAGCTCCTGGGCTGCGACCGCGGCCGGGGTGCCGGTCAGGAAGGCAGTGGCCGAAACTCCATGCTGGCGCATGGCGTCCCGGTGGGAGAGCAGGGTCCAGAAACGGTGGCGGGTTTTTCCTCCTCCCGCGACCACGTCGACCACCACACAACAGTATCCCGTCACGCGGTCCGCAACCGAGTCGCTCGCCGGCAGCAGAGTCAGCAGCACGTGGAACGGAACGACCTTCTGTCCGCTGACGTCGATCGGCTTGGTGCCGGTCAGGCCGATGCGGTACAGGCCCTCAATGAGCGTCTTGCGCTCCGGCTCTATGGCATACTTGAAGTCGATGAAACGGATGTGGGGGTCAACGAAGCGGGGCAGGGTCTCCGTTTCCTCGTTGTTGACGTTATAGCAGGTCGCCTCGCCCAGCTTGTCAGGAAACGCATAGACTTCGTGCCCGCTGAACGGAGGAAGCTTCGAAAGCTTGCCGTTTTCGTAGACCGGCGCCGGATAGAGCACCTCGTCGAGGAATGTCTCCGGGGAGAAGAGGGGGGCCAGGGCGTATCCCTCGACCTTCGCGTAGCCGCTTCCATAGACGCGGATTCGAACCTCGTCGAGGCTCCCGTATCGCTGCGCGGCGAATGCGGCCAGCAGGTTGGTGATCCCGGGGGCCACCCCGAGGCCCAGGATTGCCGTGAGCCCCTGCTTCTGGAAGTCGCCGTCCAACTTGATCTGATCCAGCACCGGTGGCGGAACCTCCGGATCGGGGTAAGCCATGGCCGCAAGATCGATGTAATGCGCCTTCTGCTGCAGGGCCTGATCCATGATCTCCATGTTGTAGTTCGGCATCGCGGCGTTGATGATGATCGAGGCACCCGTGCAAACCCGCTTGAGATCGGATGCCTCCCGAAGATCCGCTTCCTCGGTGTGCAAATGCGGGGTGTTGTTCTGCTCGCGAACGTGTTTCAAGCGTTCGGGCCGTACATCGACGGCTACAATCTTCTCGAACTGGTTGCCGCGGGAAAGGAGCCGCACGGCCATCTCCCCCGCGGAACCCACACCCAGCACCACTACTTCTGCCATTTCAACCCATCCTTTCAGATATAGAGGGAGAGGCGCGTCCCGCCGGTCTGCACTCTGCGGTCGAGAAGGAGCGTTATTTTAACATTTGCGATCCCCGTTAGCACCCCTTGGCGGCCCCGGCGGGGGGGGAATGGCCTGTTCGGGAGGGCCTGCGGAGGGGGCGGGAGCCCGGCTGGACAAGGGCTTCTGAGGCCTTAAATTGAGGGTGGCCCTCGGATAGCTTCAGGGCCGAGAGGCTGTGATGATCAAAATCCTGCTCATCGAGGACATCGAGCATTACATCGAGATCCAGCGCGGCACGCTGACGCGCAGCAACTTCGAGGTCCTGACCGCCCAGAATGCCCCCGAGGCGATCCGCATTGCCCGGAGGGAAAGGCCCCGATTGGTCATATTAGATCTGGAGATGGCGGAGCGCGCTGGCGGGGATTTGCTGAACCTCGTGCGCTCCGAGCCCGCCCTGCAGAACGTCCCTGTTCTGTTGATCAGTGCCCGCCAGGAAGCGGAGAATGTGGCTCAGGAACACGGCTTCGCAGCCGTTCTGCGGAAACCGGTCGAGCCGAAGGTACTGCTGGAAGTCATCACGAAGCTCTTGAACCTGGGCCGACGGGTAGAGATTCGCACCCTCGTCGTCGCCAGCATGCCGGATGGTCAAAAAATAATAAAACGGGTCGGTCGCTCGGTGGATGTCAGCGAGAGTGGCATGCTGGCCGAGTTTCCCAGGCCGTTGCCCGAAGGATCCATCGTTGACCTGCGCTTTTTCCTTCCCGGCCAGAAGGAGGGACTCACCATCCGGGCCGAGGTGGCAAGGTGTGCCAGCCGCACGGAGGACGCGAATGATGCCGGACTCCGGTTTACTGACATGGAACCGGCCGATAAGGAACGCCTGCAGGCTTTTCTGGCGCAGACCGAATCAGAGTTGGCCCGGGGGGCGTTGACCGCCGCCAGCCTCGGCCTCGAGCGCCGCGAAACAACGGGCCCGGCGGTTGACCCGAAGCAACGAGAAGATCGAAAGCCGATCCTCAAGGGGGGATAGCGCTCATGACACGCCGCAGGAAAATCATAGATCCTCCTCCTTCCCAGCAGAACCTTGCTCCTGAAGGTGTCCGAACGTCGATGCGACCGGCCGCAAGACGCGATGCGAACGTGCTTGTTGTGGACGATGAGCTGGTCATCCGGGAGGTGCTCAGAGACTTTCTCGAGGCCAGAGGATTCAGGGTGGCTTCCGCGGCGTCCGGAGCGGAGGCGTTACTCTGGCTCCAGCGCAACCGCCCCGGGGTGGTGCTGCTTGACATCTTCATGCCGGATGGGAATGGCCTCGAGGTGCTGCGCGAGCTCAAGCACACGAAACCGGGTCCGTCGGTTCTCGTCATCAGCGGCTACGTCGACGAGGAGCTCCGGCAGCGTGTCCGGGCGCTCGGAGCCGTAGAATGTGTGGCCAAGCCCTTCGACATCTACAAACTTCACGCGCTCATCGCCGAGAGAATCCCCAGCCACTAGAACATGACCCCCCTCAACACCCCGGGTGTTGACCGCAAGCAGGTGATCGGCGAACGTCCGCGCGTGCCCCTGCAGAAGTGGGTTGGAGCACCCGGCGACGCATGCGGCTCTGAAGGGATCCCGTGTTTGACTCGCGCCCGGAGCGCCGGTAGGATGGCGGCCGCTTCGTCTGACAGGAGGGGAGTTGCTGTGGGGCGCCGTTTTTCGATCACGCTCAAGGTTAGGTTCTACGAGCTCGATCCGTTCAATCATGTCAATAACGGCGTCTATCTGTTCTACTTCGACCACGCTCGGGATGAATATGTGGACCAGGCGCTGTCGGGATGTGAGGAGCTGCCTGCCTCCGAGTTCCGCTATGTCGTGGCCCGCACCGAAGTCGACTTCCT
>CBEVTG010000115.1:0-6223 GCA_965552745.1 uncultured bacterium | reverse complement strand
GTCTCCAGTAACTCGGGCTGAACGCTGGAGCCGAACATCTTCAAGCAGTATTTTTATGACCGTGTGAGCGAGACGGTGGGGAGTGAAAAAGCCGGCTCACATTTTATCGCTGTCACCGATCCGGGATCGAAGCTGCAGGGGGTTGCGGAAAGAGATGGTTTCCGCCACGTGTTCTTCGGTGTACCAAGCATCGGCGGGCGCTACTCGGCGCTGTCCGACTTCGGGATGGTGCCCGCGGCGGTCATGGGTCTGGACGTTCGGCGTTTCCTCGAGCGCGCCCGGGCGATGGTCAGCTTGTGTGCACCGGAGGTACCCGAATCGGAGAATCCCGGTCTGTGCCTCGGCATCGTCCTGGGCACGATGGGACGCGCCGGCCGCAACAAGATCACGCTGGTGGTCTCGCCCGGTATCCGTGATCTGGGTGCCTGGCTGGAGCAGTTGCTCGCGGAATCGACCGGCAAGCTCGACAAAGCTCTGATCCCGGTGGATGGTGAGAACCTCGGTCCGCCCGAGGTGTATGGCAAGGATCGGCTGTTCGTATACCTCCGCCTGGAGAATGCGCCCGAGCCTGATCAGGATGCCGCCGTGGATCGTCTGGAGAGTAATGGCCTGCCTGTGGTGCGCATCCCGGTTGCCGAACCCGATGATCTGGGACAGGAATTGTTCCGCTGGAAATTTGCCACCGCGGTGGCTGGTTCGATCATGGGCATCAACCCGTTCGACCAGCCCGATGTCGAAGCCAGCAAGATCGCGACCCGGGCGCTGACTTCAGAGTTCGAGGAGAAAGGTTCTCTTCCTGCCGAGAAAGTGTTCGCGGAGGAGGCGGGAATCAGGCTTTACGTGCAGGGTTCTTACGCGCGGGCACTGGCGGGCCGGTCAGGTGGCAGCACGGCGCTGGAGACGCTGCGATCCCACGTGCGCCGGCTGGAACCAGGCGACTATTTCGCGTTACTCGCGTATATCGAGATGTGCCCGCGGCACCAGGAGGAGCTGCAGGCAATTCGCCACAAGGTGCGTGATGAGAGGCGCGTCGCCACGTGCCTGGGGTACGGCCCGCGTTTCCTGCACTCGACCGGACAGGCGTACAAGGGAGGGCCCAACACCGGAGTTTTTCTGATGATCACCTGTGATGAGACGAATGATCTATCCGTGCCCGATCGAAAATACACGTTCGGTATCGTGAAAGCGGCCCAGGCGCGGGGCGATTTCAAGATCCTCGGTCAACGCAAGAGACGTGCGCTCAGGGCGCATCTCGCCGGAGATCTGATGGGCGGTCTGCGTACCTTGCGTGAGTGGTTAGACCAGTCGCTGCCCTGAGCCGCACGCATCGGCGGGCGAGCGCTTGCATGGAGTGTATCGGTTGAGCCGACAAACTGCTGGAGAAACCGTGCCGCAAAACAACTCCGTCCCCGGGCAGGTTGGACCCTGTGCCATGGTTATCTTTGGCGCTGGCGGCGACCTGACAAAACGCAAGCTGGTCCCCGCCCTCTATCACCTTGCGGAGGGCGGCCTGCTCTCAAGTTCTTTCGCCATCGTCGGCCTCGCCCGCAGCGATCGGAGCAACGAGACCTTTCGCGATCAACTCCGCGAAGGACTCCGGGAGCACATCAGCAAACCCGATCAGAGCATCGTCGATTGCATCCTCAGCAACACCTACTACATTGCCGGGGACTACCGTGATGTGGGCATTTACGAGAAGCTCAGGAAAAAGCTCACGGAAGCCGATAGCCGGCATGCAACCGGCGGGAACTATCTCTTTTACCTGGCCACGCCGCCGAGTTTTTTCGGTACCACGGTGAACCTGCTGGGTCAGGGCGGCCTCATCGCCGAGGAAGACGGGTGCTGGCGGCGCGTGGTGGTGGAAAAGCCGTTTGGCCGGGACATCGATACGGCGCGTTCCCTCAACCTCGAGCTCAGAAAGGTTGCCGGTGAGCAGCAGATCTACCGCATCGATCACTACCTCGGTAAGGAGACCGTTCAGAACATCCTGGTTTTCCGTTTCTCGAACGGCATCTTCGAGCCGATCTGGAACCGGAGATACGTCGATCATGTGCAGATCACCGTTGCGGAGAGCCTCGGTGTGGAGCACCGTGCCGCCTATTACGAGGAGGCGGGAGCTCTGCGCGACATGGTCTCGAATCATCTGCTCCAGCTTCTGTCGCTCACGGCCATGGAGCCCCCGGTATCGTTCGAGGCCGAAGCGGTGCGCGATGAGAAAGGCAAGGTTCTCGATGCCATCCAGCCGATTCTGCCGGAGCAGGTTTCGACGCGGTCGGTGCGCGGCCAGTATGGCGAGGGTTCGGCGGGCGGGAAGAAGCTCCAGGCCTACCTCTCGGAGCCGGGGATCGCTGCTGATTCGAGCACCGAGACCTACGTCGCCCTGAAGCTCCTGATCGACAACTGGCGCTGGGCGGGCGTGCCGTTCTACCTGCGGACCGGCAAGCGCCTGGCGCGGCGCGCCACCGAGATCGCCATCCAGTTCAAGTGCGCACCCTTCATGCTGTTCAGAAATACCGGCGTGAACGAACTGGCCCCCAACCAGCTGGTGCTGCGCATCCAGCCGACAGAGGGGATCTCCCTGAGCTTCGGCGCAAAGGTGCCGGGCCCCGCGTCGAAGATTGGCCAGGTGGATATGGATTTTTCGTATGCCGAGCACTTTGGGAATGCTCCGCGCACCGGCTACGAGACTCTGCTGTACGACTGCATGAAGGGTGACGCCACGTTGTTCCAGCGTGCCGACAACGTCGAGACATCCTGGCAGGTCGTGGCTCCCATACTGAACGCCTGGAAGGCGTTGCCGGCGCGCGAGTTTCCAAACTACGCCTCCGGGAGCTGGGGGCCGGCTGGCTCCGACGAGCTGATGGCGCGCGACGGGCGCCACTGGAGGAGCCCCGAGTGAAGATCATCGCCGGCGACATCGGCGGCACCAGCACTCGCCTGGCATGGTTCGAGGTGGCGGGGGACGCTCTGCAGAAGCGTGCCGAAGAGCGGTTCCCGAGCGCGGAATACTCCGGACTCGAGGCGATCGTCCGTAAGTTCCTCGAGAACCACGGTGCCACCTGCGAGCGTGCCTGTTTCGGAATTGCGGGACCCATCAAGCGGCGGCGAACCGAGGTCACCAATCTGCCGTGGGTCATCGATGCCGCCGAGCTCGAGGCCGGATTGCAGATCGAACGCGTGTCGCTGGTGAACGATCTGGAAGCCAACGCCTACGGAATCGCCTCGCTGGGAAAAGAAGACTTCCTGGTGCTCAACGAGGGCAGTTCCGATCCTGCGGGAAACGGCGCCATCATTTCGGCCGGCACCGGTCTCGGGGAAGCCGGCTTGATCCGGGATGGGCGCAGGTTCCGCTCCTTCCCGTCGGAGGGCGGCCATGCCGGCTTCGCTCCCACCAGCGAACTGGAGGTGGCCCTCCTGGTGTTCTTGCGCCAGAAGTTCGGTCACGTGAGCTGGGAGCGTGTTCTGTCTGGGCCCGGCCTGGTGAACCTGTACACTTTTCTGCGCGAGCAGGAATCTTCTCCGGAGCCCGCCTGGCTCTCCGAGCAGATGAAGAAAGGGGATCCGGCCTCTGCTATCACCGGCGCCGCCCTCGACGAAAAGTGCGCTGTCTGCGTGAAGGTTCTGGACCTGTTCGTCAGACTCTACGGTGCCGAGGCCGGAAACCTCGGCCTGAAGATGATGGCCACCGGCGGGGTGTTCGTTGGCGGAGGCATCGCCCCCAGAATCCGCAACCGACTCCAGACGGGGGAGTTTCTGGACGCCTTCGCCGACAAAGGGCGCATGGGAGAGCTTCTTCAGGGGATGCCCGTCAAGGTGATCCTGAACGACAAGACCGCGCTTCTGGGAGCCGCCCTGTACGCCGCCTTCGTGGACGCCCCGGCCTGAGATCCTCCCGCGCCGGCGCCATCGGGGACCGTCTTCAATGGGAGACCGAAACAGGATAAAATGAGGACCACCATGACTGAAAATGTGCGCGGGATACTGTCGAATTACGAGAGCGAAAATCCGGGCGTGCGCGCCAACCTGGCCCGCATGCTCAATCACGGCACGCTGGCCGGAACCGGCAAGATGGTCATCCTGCCGGTCGACCAGGGATTCGAGCACGGGCCGGCGCGTTCGTTCGCGCCCAACCCTCCCGGTTACGACCCCCACTACCACTTCAAGATCGGCATCGAGGCGGGTTGCAACGCCTATGCAGCGCCCCTCGGGTTCCTGGAGGCGGGGGCCGGCACGTTTGCCGGTGAAATCCCTCTCATCCTGAAGCTCAACAACAGCGAGAGCCTATACTCCGCAAAGGATCCGCTCTCGGTGCAGACGGGAAGCGTCGCCGATGCCCTGCGGCTGGGATGCGCGGCCATCGGTTACACCATCTATCCCGGCTCCGCTCAATCAGGCCGCATGTACGAGCAACTGCGGGGTCTGACCCGCGAGGCGAAGTCGGCGGGCCTGGCGGTCGTGGTCTGGTCTTACCCGCGCGGCTCGCAGGTCTCGAAGGAGGGGGAGACGGCCATTGACGTGGTTGCCTACGCCGCCCAGATCGCAGCCCAGCTGGGAGCCGACATCGTCAAGGTGAAGCTGCCGGGCGCTCACCTGGAACAGGAGGCGGCCCGCAAGGTGTATCAGAAGGAGAAGATCAAGATTGAATCGCTCGCCGAGCGCGTGAGCCACGTGGTGCAGTCGGCCTTCAACGGCCGGCGCATCGTCATCTTCTCGGGAGGCTCCAGGACCGGAGACGAGGCTCTTTTCGAACAGATCGAGGCCATCCGCGACGGGGGTGGCTTCGGTTCGATCATCGGCCGCAACACCTTCCAGCGCCCACGAGAGGAGGCCCTGCGCCTGCTCGCCACGATCATGGACATTTATAAAGGCGCTGGAGTTCCCTCTAGGTCACGCGCCTGATCCTCATCGGGGATTCCGCGGCGTCGGGAAACTCTCTCTTCCGAACGTTCAATATCATCAAAGGGTTCTTGAAGGGGAGAGGTACGGCCGGCCGCGCCGGGAGCAGGGGAGAAAACTCTGAATGACTCAGCCGCGGACGGGGGCCGGCGTGCGGGCCAACCGGCGTTCCGCTTCGTCGAGACCGCGGCGCATATCCTCCGCCAGGGGAGACGATGAGGAGTGCTGCAGAAGAAACTTGTAAATCTTCACCGCAGCGGCGGCTCCCGCCGGGTCCTGGAGCTTCAGGTCCGCGACCTGCAGCAACCCTTTGATGGCGCGGCGTTCACCCGCGTCGCTGCGCAGGACGGTTCCGAATGTCTGGGCCGCCACGTTGACCTCACCGGTCTTCAGGAGGTTGGCAGCGATTGCCAGAGTCTGATCCCGGGTGAGCGAGAGCTGCGTGTAGTTCGCGATGAGGATCCGGAAGATCTCGGTCGCCGGCCCGATGTGGCCCCGCTCAAAGCACATGGGGAGAACCTCATTTGCGACTTCGATCGCGAAACCCGGCTGGCCCGCCTTCTTGTACATCAAGCAGAGCGCCTGAAGGATCGGCGGGCTGGGAGCATGGCTCGTCCGCAGTTCCCTGAGGACCGAAATGGCACCCTGTGGATCCTCGGCGAAGCGGCGCCAGGCGTCATCCACCCTTACCTTCGCATCCATGAGCGCCGGTTTGCCCGAGGGAGTCATCGGCTTGACGCCGCCTCCAGCGGGTGCAACGCTCCCGCTCCCTGAAGATCCGGCTGTGGCGGACATCCCGTACCGGGCCCCGCTCGGGGAGGCGGCGGAATCGGCCAGCGCGGGTCTTTCTGTGGCAGGTGGAGTCACCCGCGGTGTCACGGTGGAAGGCGCTGCCGGGGATGCAGGCTGCGCAGGAGAGGCGGCCGCTGGAAGACCCGTGGAGGGGCTGAACTGAGCGGGATCCGATTCACCGAACGCGTAGAACCCGCACAGGCGGCCCATCAGGGACAGCGCAAGACCGCCCACGAAAAGGAGAACGAGTCCCAGAACGAAGACCCCCGCGTCGGGGCCCGCGGTAAATCCGATCACTGTCACCGGAGTCATCATGCCAATCACTGTCAGCACGCCTCCGATGTAAACGACATAGATGAAGTACAGATCGCCGAGCCTGCCCTTGAAGAGCCGCCCCCAGTGTGCGGTCGTGAACAGATCCCTGAACGTCTCGGCCGACACCGAGGAGATGAGGAAGATCGGCGGGGTCAAGATCAGCCCCAGCAGGTAGATGGCGGCGAGGGTGATCTTCAGGCCGCCCCCGGCGCCCATCATC